>NZ_JBDUCX010000244.1:0-9999 GCF_040003245.1 Chthoniobacter sp. | reverse complement strand
CCGCGGACGAGGAGGAGCGCCTCGCCGCGCTCGCCGAGCTGAACCTGCTCGACACCGAAGCCGAACCGGTCTTTGACCGCATCACCGCGAAGCTCGCGCGGCTTTTTGAGGTGCCCATCGCCCTCATCACCCTGGTCGACCGCGATCGGCAGTTTTTCAAGTCGCAGACCGGGCTGCCCGCGGATCTGGCGGCCGCGCGCCAGACCCCGCGCAGCGTTTCCGTCTGCGGACACGTGGTGGCGAAGAATCAGGTGATGATCATCGAAGACCTCGCGCGCGACCGAAGGTTTGCCAACAATCCGCTGCTCAAAGAGCACGGCATTCGCTTCTACGCGGGGGTCCCGCTTCTCGCGCCGAATGGCCAGCCCATTGGCTCGCTTTGCCTCATGGACATGAAGCCGCGCCAGCTCACGGATCGGGAAAAGCGGCTGCTCCTGGAATACGCCGCCGAGGTCATGGAAGAGTTTGCCCGGCGCGCACCGACGTCGCGGAGAACCGACGTCGCGATCGCTTCATAGTTCCCGACTCGCACGCTGACCCGTCGGGCAGCGCACATAGGGCACGCGCAAATACGGGGTTCTCGTCGTCAACGTCAACTGACGTAGCTTCCGAAGCTACCAGGTGATATGCACTTCGTGTTCGTTGGCGCCGGCGCCTTTGTCCTGCAGGCGGAAGACCAACTTGTAGCCGTTGGCCTCGGTCGGGGGCTCGAGGATGGTCACGTCGCCGCGGCCTTTGGTCTTCTTGATCGAGAGGTTGCTGCCGGCGAAGGACGCGAGGGGCGGGGTGAAAGCGGTGAATTCGTCGGTGGTGTTGTTGGTCCAAGTGGGCGCCCATTTGACGCCATTGATGACGATGTCAACGGGTTGCTTGAACTCGAAGTGCTGGATGCTCAGTTTGCCATTCTGAATGGTCCAGTGGTCGCGGGCGTCGACGAGTGCCTTGATGACGATCCGCCGGGTCGCTTGCGTGCTCGCGAAACCGGTGAAAGCGGGAGCGGGTGTGGCGGCCGCGCCCGCGTCGCCCGCATTGCCCCGGGCCGCGATCTTGGTGGCGTTTTGCGGATCAGCGAGACCGACCGTCACCAACATGCCGGGCTTGAGCTGCCCGGCGGTGGCCTTGGCGCCATTGATGGTAATCTCGGTGAACGGTTTGAAATGGATCGTCTTCAGCGAGTTTTGCTGCTGGACGATGATCACGCTCCCATTGAGGTCGATGGAGATGAGCTTATCGTCACCGCGCGCCAGGGTGAGCAAGGCCAGCAGAACCAGGAGAATCCGAAACAGGGGAACCGTTTTCACGATGGAGAGCATGGGGAAAATCCGACGCGAAGGGAAGCTTCAAACCGGTCGGGAGAGGTGCGGGCAATGAGGAAGGGCGCCTCACGGCTTCCACGTCTTGCTCCAGAGAATGTAGATTTCGTGGATGGCGCGGCGTTCGAGAGGGGTCCATTCGGCGGTGCGCTCGTCGAGGGTCTTGAATTCGCCGAAGCGCGGGTCGCGCTCGACGGCGAGTTGATAGTTCTCGAGGGCCAGTTTCGTCTGGCCGGTGCCCCAATAGCCGAGGACGAGGGAATAGTAATCGTAATGGGAGCGGTGCTCGCTGAGTTTGGCGGCGGTCTCGAAGGCGCGCACGGCGTCGGCGTAGTCACCATTGTTGAAGTAGGCCCAACCCACCCGGTTTTGCATGGGCGCGGTGGCCTTGAGGGAGAGCGCCTTTTGCAGGTCGGCGCGGGCTTCGGCCTTGCGTCCCAGCAAGGCGTAAGTGTAGGCGCGATTCACAAACGCCTGTGAGTCCTCGGCGTTCATTGCGATCTGCTGGTTGAGGATCTCCAGCTTCGGAGTCGTCTCCACCACTTCCCTTTTCTGCTCTTCCGCGCCGGCGACCGCGACGAAGAAACCAATCACCAGACACAGACGGACAAGGAGCGGGGGGATCATGCGGGAATGATGGTGGGGCAGCGCGGGGAGTGAAGTCTTTTTTCCCTCTGCGGCCCTCTCTCCCTCCTCTGCGCCCTCTGCGGTAAAATCCCGCCACGACCCAACTGCGGCTCTGTTCCATCACTTTTTCCGCAATGGAGCCAATAGAGCCAATGGAGCGATGCACATTTTGCGGCGAGTCATGCCACACTTCCCCACATGAACTCCGAGGACTTTCCACCACGCCCGCCACCGCGAGGTCGCCCCTTGGATGTAGAGCCATTTCAGAAAACTGTAGCCGAAGCACCAGGCGATGTAGTGGCGGTCCCGCAATTGCGGGATCGCCGCGCCCCGACGGAGCGGGGCGACTACATCCGCTCGCCGTTCGAGGGGTGGTCACGCTTTCATTTAGAATGCTCCGGCGCCTCGTGAGATTGCTCGATCCCTGTTCGATGCCGGAGGCATCCCAGCGCCCATAGCCGGTGGTTGAGCGAAGCGACACCACCGGAAATGAGATAGAAAACGACTCACCCCGAAGGGTGGCAGCCCCTGCTCGATTCAAGCCGAATCAAGGTGGATCAAGGTGGATCAAGGTGGATCAAGGTGCGAAAATTTGGCGATGGTGCCTGGAGACCCGTGCCAAGAGACCGATAGTCCCGGCGACGAAAATGAAGCCAATTTAAGGTGCCTTAAGCCCCCTTAAGCCGATTTAAGGTGCGAGTTTTTTAAAACCGAAGCTTTGGCCGCCCCTGGAAGAGTCGAAAAACTCAATTGTCCTGGAACACCGGCTAAAGCAGCGGAGACAGGGGGGCGACGGCCCATTCGGTGACGCGCTCGCGGAAGGGGCGCTTCTGGAAGTCTTCGAGCCGATAGGGGTTGGCCCGTTCCAGGTCCTGGCGAAAGACCGCGTCCATTTCCCCACCGAAGCCTTCATCGTAAATGGTGATGTCCAGCTCTTCGTTGATTTGCGCGGATCGGGAATCGAAATTGGACGAGCCGATGACGGTGAACAGGCCGTCCACCACCATGGTCTTCGTGTGGATCATGGTTGGGGCGTACTCGTAGATTTTCACGCCGCCGGTGAGGAGTTCGCCGTAGGCGCTGCGGCCCGCGGCTTTGGTCATGGGTTGGTCGTTGTGCGGGCCGGGCACGAGGATGCGCACATCCACGCCGCGCTTCGCTGCCTCGGTGAGGAGTTTCACCTGGTTGTGGCTCGGCGTGCAGTAGGCATTGGTGATGAAGATGGTTTTCTCCGCCGACGCGAAGGCGACCGCCTGCACGAGGGAGATGGGCGAGATCGAAAAGGAGTGGGAGGCGATGAGTTGCGTCCGCAATTTGCCGGCGGGAGGCAACGGTGGAAACTCCGACATACCGCTGATCGTCTCGCCGGTGCCGCGGACCCAGTGCTGCTGGAACGCGCCTTGCAGCTTGGCGACGATCGGTCCCTCGAGCCGCACATGGATGTCGCGCCAGTGCTCCGGAGATTCCGCGTGGCCCGACCAAGGGTCCGCGAAACCGACGCTGCCCGTGAAACCCACCTTGCCGTCGACGATCAAAATGCGGCGATGGGTCCGCCGGTTCAGTTTGTCGACGCGCCAGGAGTGAGTGGGATGGTAATAGGAAAAGGAGCAGCCGGCATTGCGCAGGGTTTTCTCGTCCACATCGGAAAACTTCGAACCGGAGCCGATGCCGTCCAGCAACACGCGGACGCGTACGCCCGCCCGGGCCCGTTCACACAAGGCGTCGCGAAATTGTGCGCCGACGCCGTCAGAATAGAAGAGGAAGGCCTCGAAGTTGACGCTGGCCTTGGCGGAGTGGATGGCCTCCAGCATCGCGGGGAAAATCTGGTCGCCATTGTGGAGGAGCTGCACGGAGTTTCCTTCGAGTGGCAAGGGATCGGCCATGGCATGGGCCGAGCCGAAAAAGGACGGGTCGCGGGTGGAGAAGTCATGCTGCCAGCGGTAGTCGACCACGGCCCGCTTGAGGAAGCCGATGCCAAACGCTGCGACGGCCACGAGCACGATCAGCAGACTGAGCACGACGATCCCGACGATTTTCCAACGGGTAAGTTTGTAAGAGGGCTTTTTGCTCATCGAAGACGGCAATGCGCATACGCATGCCGGGTGGTGACTAGATGGGTGGGAAGTGATGTGCTTGTTGTCTGAGTTCCTGGACGGTAAACTGAAGCTGTTCCCTCCGGAGATCTTGTTTCACACGAATCACGACTTCATGCGCTTAGGTAAGATCACGATTTTTCCGATCAAATCGCTGGATGGAATCAGTGTCGCTGAGGCGACGATTACCGCCGGGGGGATTTTGCAAGGGGATCGCGTCTACGCCATTTTTGACGAGCAAGGAGGTGTGGTGAACGGGAAGCGGACGCCCCGGGTGCACGAGCTGCGGTGCGCGTTTGATGACGGCATCCGGGAGGTTCGACTGTGGGAGGACGGAGGTGGTAGGCCGGAGCAGTTCTCTTTCGAGGCGCCGGCGGCGTTGAACCGCTGGCTGAGCGCTTTCTTTGGTTTTGCGGTAGAACTGAGGCATGAGCCGAAGGCCGGCTTTCCGGATGACCTGACCGCTTTCGGGCCCACCGTGGTGAGCGAGGCCAGCGTGCAAAGCGTGGGCCGCTGGTACCCGGGTTTGGATTTGGAGAATGTGCGCCGCCGCTTTCGCACGAATCTCGAAGTGCTCGATGGGCCGGCTTTCTGTGAGGACGCTCTCTTCGGCGAAGCAGATGAGCTGAAGCGGTTTCATATCGGAAGCGTGGCCTTCCTCGGTCACAATCCCTGCCAGCGGTGCGCGGTGCCCACGCGTGATCCGGCGAGCGGTCAGGGCACGGCAGGCTTTCAAAAGCAATTCATGGAATGGCGCCGCCAGGAGATTCCGCCCTGGGCAAACCAGCAGCGGTTCAATCACTACTATCGCTTCGCGGTGAACACTTCCATTCCCGCGGACCAAGCGGGCAAGTGCCTGCGCATCGGCGACGAGGTCGTGATTTAACCGACGAACTGCGCGATCATCCGGTCCAGCGTCGTGACCAGGCTGCCGAGGGCGTCGCGGTACTTGTTGTCGGGGACCAGGCGGAGGCGGCTCTCGGCTTCGCGCAAGAGCTTGCGGCCGGTGGCGATGGCGCTCTTGACGGCACCCGCGGCGATGGCGCGCTCGGCCAGGGCCATGATGTCGGCTTCCTCGCCATTGAGGATGATCTCGCTCAGGCGATGGCGCTCGGCTTCGTCGGAGATCTGGAGGAGGTGCAGGACCGGCAGGGTAAGCTTGCCTTTGCGCAGGTCGCTGCCGAGCGTTTTGCCGGCCTTGGCTTCGTCGCCGGCGAGGTCGAGGACGTCGTCGTAAATCTGGTAGGCGGTGCCGAGCTGGAGACCGAAGATACGCAGGGAATCGATGACCTCGGGGGCGGCTTCATTGATCAGCGCGCCGAGTTCGCAAGCGGCGGCAAAGAGCGCCGCGGTCTTCATCTCGATGATCTTGTAATAATCCGGGACGCTCAGCTTGAGGTCGAACCGGCGCTGGGTCTGGATGATCTCGCCGGAGCAGACGTCGCTGGCGGCGTGGGCGATGCGGCGGCTGATCTCGCCATTTTGGAAGCTGGTCGAAAGCTTCAGCGCGTGGGCGAAGAGGCAATCGCCGAGGAGCACGGAGATGGCATTGCCCCACTTCGCATTGGCGGTGGGCTGGCCGCGGCGCTTGTCGGCGCCGTCGAGGATATCGTCGTGCACCAGGGTGGCGGCGTGGATGAGCTCGAGGATGACGGCGAGGTCCAGGTGGCTGGGGCTGATGTTGCCGGTGGCGCCGCCCGCGAGCAGGGCGAGGGCGGGGCGCAGGCGCTTGCCGTTGCTCTCGATGGCGTAGGACACGTAACCCTCCACGGCAGGGTCGAAGGCGCGGGCCTGCTGGCGGATGCGTTCCTCTACGGAGTAAAGCTGCGAATTGATCAGCTCCAGGGAGGACTTGAGCGCCTGGGTTTTATCCGTTGTGTCCGTGATATTTTCGAGCTTTGTGAAATTTTTCACAAGGTGAACTTAAGATTGTCGCCTTGGTAAGTCAATTACGCTGCAAAAGCCCCCGCGGACGACAGAAAAGTGCCTGAAGCGCAATAATTTCTCGCAACTCGATTTGCGTCTTGCCAATTGCCGCGTATTTTGGTTGCGGGTGTTTGTGTTGTTGGGTTGGAACCGCGCAGCTATTGGGTGGCTGCGCGGTTCACTTTGTACCCCGATATGGGTTCCGGATGGCTGCCCCAAGGAGCGGCAAAAATCGCTCTTGGACACTGGGCTGACGTGCCCTACCGTCCCACCCCTCGCATGAAAATCCAACGCGCCCTGATTTCCGTTTCCGACAAGACCGGCCTGGCCGATTTCGCCCGTGAACTGGCGGCTTTCGGCATCGAAATCATCTCTACCGGCGGCACCGCCAAACTGCTCCAGAAGGAGGGCATCGCCACCACGGAGATCTCCGATTACACCGGTTTTCCGGAAATGATGGACGGTCGCCTGAAAACGCTGCATCCGAAGGTCCACGGCGGCCTGCTGCACCTGCGCGACAATCCCGAGCACGTCGCCCAATGCGAGGCGCACGGCATCAAGCCCATCGACCTCGTGGTAGTGAATCTCTACCCCTTTGAAAAGACCGTCGCCAAGCCCGACGTGACCCTCGACGAGGCGATCGAGAATATCGATATCGGCGGCCCTTCCATGCTGCGCAGCGCCGCGAAAAACTACCGCTCGGTCACCGTGGTCACCGACCCGAATGACTACAAGGACGTGCTCGACGTCCTCCGCTGGAACGACGGCGAGACGACCCTCCAGCTCCGCGAACGGCTGGCCATCAAGGTCTTTGTCACCACCTCGAAGTACGACGGCGCGATCGCCGATTTCCTGAACAAGGAGAAGGAATGCGCGAGCAGCTTCAGCCTGAGCCTGCCGCTCGTCGCGCAGTTGCGTTACGGCGAGAATCCGCACCAGACGGCTGGCCTCTATGGGCACTTCGACGAGCACTTTGAAAAGCTGCACGGCAAGGAACTCTCCTACAACAACATCCTCGATATCACCGCGGCGTCCGAGCTGATCGAGGAATTCAGCGAGCCCACGGTCGCCATTCTCAAGCACACGAACCCCTGCGGCGTGGGCAGCGACGCGGACTTGCGCGAGGCGTGGGACAAGGCCTTCGCGACCGACAAGCAGGCGCCATTCGGCGGCATCATCATCTGCAACCGCCCGCTCACCGAGGCGCTGGCCAGGGCGATCAGCGAGATCTTCAGCGAAGTGATCATCGCCCCCGACTTCGAGCCCGATGCCCGCGCGTTGCTGCAGAAGAAAAAGAACCTGCGTCTCATGCGCAAACTCATCCGCCCCACGCCGAAATCCGAGGACGAAGACCTGCTCATCCGCTCCGTCACCGGCGGGGTGCTGGTGCAGAGCCGCGACGTGGAGCCGGAGATGAATCTCGTGGAGAAAGCCGTCACCGAGCGCAAGCCGACCAAGGCCGACCTCGCCGCGATGCTCTTCGCCTGGCGCGTGGTGAAGCACGTGAAATCCAACGCCATCGTCTACGCCGCCAAGGACCGCACGCTGGGCATCGGCGCCGGGCAGATGTCGCGCGTGGACGCCAGCCGCATCGCCATCTGGAAGGCGGCCGACGCCGGCCTCTCGCTCAAGGGCTGCGCCGTGGGCAGCGACGCCTTTTTCCCGTTCCCCGACGGCCTCATCGCCGCCGCCGAAGCCGGCGCCACCAGCGCGATCCAGCCCGGCGGCTCGGTGAAAGATCCCGAGGTCATTGCCGCCGCGAATGAGCGTAAGATGGCGATGATCTGCACCGGCGTGCGTCATTTCAAGCACTGAGGACATTTCGAATTGAGGAATTAGGATTTAGCAATTGGCCCCGTTTCGGTGATCGTTTCCGCAGTGCTCCCAAATCCTAAATGTTAAATCCTAAATCCTAAATGCACCTCGGCGTTAACATCGACCACGTCGCCACCCTCCGGCAGGCGCGCTATGCGTTCTCGCTGGATGCGCCCAATTGCGAACCCGATCTCGTGGCCGCCGCTTCCGCTTGCGAGCGGGCGGGAGCGCACGGCATCACCATTCACCTGCGGGCGGACCGGCGTCACATTCAGGACCGCGATGTCGAGCGGCTGCGCGCCAGCATCAATACCAAGCTGAACCTCGAGATGGGCAACACCCCGGCGATCCTCGATATCGCCCTGCGCATCCTGCCCGAGGAAGTGTGCCTCGTCCCCGAGAACCGCGCCGAGATCACCACCGAGGGCGGCCTCGACGCCGCCGGGCAGATCAAGGGGCTCACGCCCACGGTCAGCCGCCTGCAGAAGGCCGGCATTCGCGTGAGTCTTTTCATCGAGCCCGAGCCCGCGCAACTCGCCGCCGCCCGCCAGCTCGGCGCGGAGATGGTCGAGTTGCACACCGGCGCGTTTGCCAATGCCCTCGGCAAGGCCCGCGACCGCGAAGTCGAGCGCCTCGTCACCGCCGCCACCCAGGCGCATACCCTCGGCATCCAGGTCAACGCGGGCCACGGCATCAACTACCAGAACATCGCCTTGATCCGCAAAATCCCGCACCTTGCGGAGCTCAACATCGGCCACTCCATCGTCAGCCGGGCCCTCTTCGTGGGTCTTGAGCGCGCCACCGCCGAAATGCTCGCGGCCATGGCGGGGGACTAGGAGAAAGGCAGAACATCCAACACCCAACATCCAACGTCGAACATCCAATGGTATGATTCCGAGCGCCTTGGTCACGAACGATAGGGCAGAATGTCCTCATTGGATGTTGGGTGTTGGAATTCGAGGCTTTGCGAGAAGTCCGCGGTGCAGTGGGGACAATTGGATGTTGGACGTTCAAAGTTCCTCTTTGCTCCCATGAACATCCTCGGCACCGGCGTGGACATCGTGGAAACCTCGCGCATCGCCTCCAGCCTGGAGAAGCACGGCGACCGCTTCCTGGCCCGCGTCTTCCTCGACGGCGAACGCGCCTATTGCAGCAAGATGGCCACGCCTTCGCAGTGCTATGCCGCGCGCTTTGCGGCCAAGGAAGCCGTCTCCAAGGCCTTCGGCACCGGCATCGGCGCGTCGCTCGGCTGGCTCGACATCGAAGTGCGGCGCAAAGCCAGCGGCGAACCTTTCGTCATCCTCCACGGCGAAGGCGCGAAGACCGCCGCCCGCCTCGGCATCACCGAGATCCGCCTCAGCCTCAGCCACAGCGACCACTACGCGGTCGCCCATGCGCTGGCGTTGGGGGCGTAGGCCCTTCCTCCCAAATGTCATCCTGAGCTTGCCGAAGGACCTCCAATATCCCCTCTGGCATCTTTTGCGCTGCCTTCAGTATCCCCGCCACGTAATCTCCTAACCGAGTTGTTAAAGAAGAAGGATGTTGGAGGTTAGCCCCATGTTTCCGTAGGCGTCTCGCAGCGCTCGGCTTTCGGCAAGCTCAGGATGACAAGGTTTTGCGATCGCATCCGGCAGCCATGATGCCACTGATTTGCATTACCCCTCCGTGGTTCGGCATTTCCTCAACCCTCCGCTCGGACAAAATTTCGACCTTGACCCGCCTTGACTGGCCTTGACCCGACTTGATCCGCCTTGGATTTACTCTGGTCGGGTCAATCCACGATCAAGGCAGCCGGCCAGCCAATCCGAGCACCCCCGCAGACGCCTTGTTGCATCTCATTTGCATCAACCTCTTGCCCCTTTGAATGTGTCAAAGAACCTCTTCCTCCCTTGCCGCTGAAATGCCGCCGCCGGCAATCGCCTCTCTTCCCACCATTGAGCGAGAAGTGTCGCATGACGCCCGCCAAAAGTCAAGCCAAAAGTGAGAAGCGGGCGGCGTGCGCAATTTTCGCTGGCGTCGCTGCCCGGCTTGCTTATTCTCCCACTCCGCTTTCCGGAAAACGCGCGCTTAGCTCAGCGGTAGAGCACGTCCTTCACACGGACGGGGTCGCAGGTTCGAACCCTGCAGCGCGCACCATTTCTCAGGGATGGTGGATCGCAAAAATGGGGCGGGTGATGCGGATCGAAGTTTGCATGACGCCGTCGCTTTGGTAGTCTTTGTCCATG
>NZ_JBDUCX010000243.1:0-10063 GCF_040003245.1 Chthoniobacter sp. | reverse complement strand
GTGCCGATGAGCGAGACCGGCACCGCGACCAGCGGAATGATCGTCGCCCGCCACGTCTGCAAAAACACGAGCACCACGATGACGACCAGTGTGATGGCCTCGAAGAGCGTCTTCTCCACCTCGTGAATCGATTCGCGAACGGAAACCGTCGGATCATACACGATCTCATACTCGAGGCCGGGCGGAAAACGCTGCTTCAGCTCCGCCATCTTCGCGCGCACCGCGTCGGACGTGGCCAGCGCATTCGATCCCGGCCGCTGGAAAAGGACCAGCGCCGTCGCGGGCTTGCCGCCGAGCTTGGAATTCACCGTGTAGTCCAGGGCCGCCAGTTCCACCCGCCCCACGTCGCGGATGCGCGTGGTTTCACCCCGGTCCCCGCTCTTGACCACGATGTCGCCAAACTCCTCAATATCCGTGAGCCGCCCTTGGGTATTGACCGTGAACTGAAAAGCGGCCGAGCCCGCCGGGGTCGGCGGCGCGCCGATGATGCCGGCGGCGACTTGCAAATTCTGCTCCTGGATCGCCTTGACGACGTCGCTCGACGTCAGGTTGCGGGCGGAAATGCGCTCGGGGTCGAGCCACACCCGCATGGAATACTCGCGGGCGCCGAAGACGTTGATGTCCCCCACCCCGTCGATGCGCGCGAGTGCGTCGCGCACTTGCAGCAGCGCGTAGTTGCTCGTGTAGAGCGAATCCAGCGACCCATCGGGCGAGACCAGGTGGACGACCATCGTGATATCGGGCGATTGCTTTTTCACGATCACGCCGGTGCGCCGCACATCCTCCGGCAGCCGCGGCGTGGCAATGGCCACGCGATTCTGGACCAGCACCTGCGCGATATCGAGATCCGTGCCCAGCTTGAAGGTCACGGTCAGGGTCATGACGCCGTCGCTGGTAGATTGCGACGACATGTAGAGCATGCCTTCCACGCCGTTGACCTCCTGCTCGATCGGCGTCGCCACCGTCTCGGCGACCACCTTGGCGTTGGCGCCCGGGTAGGTCGCCGTCACCGAAATGGTGGGCGGCGCGATTTCGGGATATTGCGCCAGCGGCAGCGTGGTCGCGGCGATGACCCCGACCAGCGTGATGATAATCGAGAGGACGCCGGCAAAAATCGGCCGGTCGATGAAGAAGTGCGAAAAATTCATCCCGGATTACTTCGCGGCCACGATCGGTTGCACCTTCATTCCCGGCTGCAGCATCATGAGGCGCGAAGCGACCACCTGCTCGCCTTCTTTCAGGCCCGCATGCACGACCCGCTGGCCGTCGACCACGGAACCGATCTGGATGTTCCGCCGCTCGACCGTGCCATCGGGCTTGACCACGAAGACGTATTTCTGCCCCTGGTCGCTGCTGATGACTTTGTCATCAATCAGCACCGCCTTGCCGGCAGGGCCGCCGGAAATGCGACAGCGCACGAAAAGACCCGGGGTCAAAAAGGGATTCCACGATTTGAAGGTCGCCCGCGCCCGGAGCGTGCCGGTGTTGGGATCGAGCCGGTTGTCGATGAAGTCGACCACCCCGGCATGCGGAAAATCCGGTTCATTGCCGAGCGCGGCGTAAGCCGGGATGGCCACGCGCCGCGCGGTCTTGCGCTTTCCTTCCTCGTCGAGCTTGATGTATTTGAGGACGCGATTTTCATCGATGTCGACATAGACATGGATGGGATCGACGGAGACGACCGTGGTCAGGATGCTTTCCGGCCCCGCGCCGGGTTGGACGAGATTGCCCGCTTTCACCCGTTCGTCGCTGATCCGGCCATCGATCGGCGAGCGGATTTCGGTGAATTCGAGGTTCAGCTTGGCCGACGCGTTGGCCGCCTTCGCCACCCCCACCGAGGCTTGGGCCTGCTTCAGCGCCGCCACCTTTTGATCGAATTCACTCGTGGAAATGGTGTTTTTCGCGCGCAGGTCGGTGGCTCGCTTGAAATCCAATTCGCCCAATTGCAGGCCCGCCTCGGCGCGCTCGAGTTCGCCGGCGGCGCGATCCATCTCCGCCTGGTAGGGGCGCGGGTCGATGATGAAGAGCAGGTCGTTCTTCTTCACGAGGGTGTTCGTCCCGGGCGTAAACTTCAGCTCCTGGATATACCCGGTCACGCGTGGCCGGATGTCCACGGACTCCGCAGCCTCCATCCGCCCGGTGAAAGTGTCCCACTCGACCACTTCCTTTTCCGTCGCCACGACGACATTCACGGGGAGTGGTCCTTGTGGCGCGGCCGTCGGCTTTTTGTGACAGCCAGTCAGACTCGCTCCCAGAATTAGTACGAACGTGAACGCTTTAATAGTGCCCATTCGTGTGGGGAGTAGAGCCGGATTCGCCGGCCAGGGAGAGAACAAAATTGCACGCGGGCACGATTTCTCGATCCGGCTGAACCGACCGCATATGCCAGGTCGGCCCTTCCCATGAGCGATGACGATTCGACGCGCCGCGGCAAGATTCGCTCAGCCTTGCACAAGCGACGCGTAGCCGGTCTGCGGCGTCTGCCCTACGTTCAGTGCAGGGAAATAAACAGATAGGGAATTATGAAAAACTATGTGATCTTGCTGGCGACGGACGATTCTGCCGTCGAAGCGGTGGTAAAAACAATGGAGACAAGCGCCGGTTGCGAGCTCATGTCGGTCAAGACCAGTCGGGAAGTTGCGTCCATGGTCATGGACGGCGCTCTGACACGGAGTCTGGGGATCGTGGATCTCGATCTGAAAGATGGAGCTCGCGGACTCTTGAGCACGATGGGGGGCGCCATACCCGTCATCGCGGTGACCCGAAAAGTCAGCCCTTGGCTGTCGTCGATGGTCGATCACCACCGGATTGGAGCCGCCGTCGTCAAACCGGTGTCTACCGAACGAATGCGGGCGGCCCTTCTGCGGGTGCGGCAGGGGGCTGAAAGCGAGGTGTACGGTGAAAGCTAGAGGCTTCCGCGTACACACCCCCACGGACCGATGGGAAAAACCCGGCATAAATTCGGGATTGTCCGCCATGGGAGATGGCAGCGGTCCCGCTCAGCAACGCATCGCCCATGAGAACCACGCCAATGTCACCACCCACTTCCATTTTCGGGTGCGCACCCCTTCTGGCTTCCTGGCGCAATACCGGACGATCCCTCAATGAAGTGGCTCACTGATTTTGCCGCGGCTCAACCGATCGCTTACGCAGTCCTGATTCTTGCGTCAGTTGCCGTCGTCGGGCTGGGGATCGGCCGGATCAAAATTCGCGGAATCCGACTGGGTGTCGCCGGGGTGCTCTTCGCCGGAATCCTCTTTGGACATTTTCACCTCACGATCAACCCGGAGACACTCGGGTTTGTCCGGGAAGCCGGGTTGATCCTCTTCGTCTACACGATCGGCAACCAGGTCGGCCCGGGCTTTTTCACTTCCCTGCGGCGCCAGGGCCTGCCGCTAAACTTGCTGGCCGGTGGGATCATCCTCGCCGGAGCGCTCCTGACCATCGCGAGCTCCCGGTTCCTGCACATCGACATGGCGGCCGCCGTGGGCATTTTCTCGGGTGCCACGACAAATACCCCGGCGCTGGGAGCGACGCAGGAGGCGCTGAGACAAATGCCTGCACTGGATTCGGCGCGGAGCAGTCTTCCCGCCCTCGGCTACGCGGCAGCTTATCCGTTTGGGATTATCGGGATCATCCTCGCCATGGTGATCGTCCGCCGCCTTTCGCGGATTGATCCCATCCAGGAAGCCCGGGCGTTTGCCTTGGAGCAGGAAGCGGGGAGCGAGCCCCTCCAGCGCATGAACATCTGTGTGCGCAATCCGAATCTGGTCGGCTTGAAGCTCCACGAGATCCCCGGCAAGGACACGCTGGGCATCATCATTTCCCGAATCAAATACGCCGGTGAAACCGAAGCGAGTGCCGCCAACGCCGAAACCACGCTCCACGCGGGAGATATCTTCCTGGCGGTCGGCACGGCCGAGAATCTCCGGGAACTTTGCCTGATCGTGGGCGCGGAGAGCCGGGAGGATCTCAGGGAGACGCCCGGACCGGTCACGTTGGAACGCTTCGTGGTGACGCGAGATAACGTCCTCGGCAAAACCATCCGCGCACTGAATCTGACGCAAAAATACGGCGTGACGGTCACGCGCGTGACGCGGGCGGACATCGAGATGACAGCGGTCCCGGCGCTCAAGCTGCAATTTGGCGACGTCCTTCAGCTGGTGGGCAAAGAAGCCGACATCGCCAAGGTCGCATCCGTGCTCGGTAATTCGCTCAAGGACCTGAATCGCACCAATTTTCTGCCGATATTCCTGGGCATCGGGCTGGGCATCCTCCTCGGTCTTTACCCCCTTTCGTTCGCCAACATGCCGACGCCGGTGCGGCTCGGCCTGGCTGGCGGCCCCCTCATCGCCGCGATCCTCCTGAGCCGGATCGGGCGCATTGGTTCGTTGATTTGGTACATGCCACCCAACGCGAATCTTACCCTGCGGGAACTGGGTATCACCCTCTTCCTGGCCTGCGCCGGGCTGAAGGCCGGCGAACACTTTTTTGAAGTGCTCTTAACGACCCAAGGGCTGGTCTGGATGACCTGCGGCGCCGTGATTACGCTGGTTCCGCTGCTGCTGGCCGCGTGGATCGGCCGGTTCTTCATGAAGCTGAATTTCATCAACCTCTGCGGGTTGCTCTCCGGTAGCATGACCGATCCGCCCGCTCTCGCTTTTGCCAATGCGATCAATAACTCGGACGCGCCGTCCGTGGCCTACGCCACGGTCTATCCGCTCACCATGCTCCTGCGCATCTTCGTCGCACAATTACTCGTGGTGATTTTTGTCCGGTGATGGCCCAGCCGTTATGAACCATGAACCAATAACCGGCAACGGCGCCGCGATCCCAGGCGCGCGTCACAGGCGAGCGCGGGTGCCGGCCCGGCGGAGAGGGATTCGTCACCATGCTTTCCGCCTGGCGCTGCTCTGCCTGGCCGCTTCTTTCCCGGCCCTCGCTGGCGACCCGCTCGCTTCATCAGTCGAAGGCGCCAAGCAGAATCTTCAAGACCTCACCTTTTCCAACTTCTTCTCCAGTGGTTGGAACGGGCCGTGGACGCGGAGATCGCGCGGCGACAACACGCCGGACATGTCCTTGCTCCGGGTCCAGACCAACTTCGTTACCGCGGTCTTCCGTCTGGACTACGCCTACCAGCAAAACCTCGCCACGGCCGGGGTGCGAGGCACCGACGCCCTCACTGGCACATTCGAGTTCCCGTTCAACCGCCGGTTTGAACTGGGAATCGTCGGCTACTACAACTGGGTCGACTCCCGCAAGGGCGAGGACATTAACGGTGGCACCGAAGGCGCGTTTGCCCGGCTCGCCTGGGTGGATACCGCCACCAGCTCACTGGCGACCAATATCCGGGTGGCCTTTCCCAATCACGATCTTGGTGGAAGAGATACGACGATCAGCGTGGCCCTAGCCGGATGGCATGATCTTGCGCCCCTGGGGCTGAAGGGAGTGGGGCTGTACGGCCATCTCCAGGAAGAGACGCTCGCCGGCCCGTACGCCGTGGGCAGCCGGCGGAACGATCTGACCTACGACATCTCTCTCGTCAGGACCTGGACCAAGCCGGGCGATTTTCTGGGCAACGCCTCGACCTTTGTCGAAGCTTACGGAGTAACGGATCTGGACGGGCGCCACCGCGGCCACACGGTCATTACCCTGACCCCGGGATTTCGCGCCACCATCGCCCGGCGGCATATCTTCATGGCCGGCGTCGATTTCCCGGTGACCGAGCCCAACCCCTTCGAGCGCATCTTCCGCTTCACCTACATCTATTGCTTCTGAGCGTCCCGGGCGGAACAGCGATCTCTGAATATCCCAACCGCAGGCGGAACCGCCGCCGATTGAGGGGCCACCTTTCATGACAACCGCCAAATCAACCGAGCTATGAACAGCAACCTCCATCGCGTCGACCTCGCACCCTATGGCCTCACCGTAGGCGCCATCCATCGCAACCTGTCGCCCGCGCACCTCTACGAGCACGCCATTCGTTACGAGCCGGGTTCATCCATCGCCGACACCGGCGCGCTGGTCGCCTATTCCGGCGACAAAACCGGCCGCTCGCCGCGGGACAAGCGCGTCGTCAAACACCCCGACTCCGAAAAGGACGTGTGGTGGGGACCGGTCAATTTCCCCATGGACGAGCAGCACTTCCATGTGAACCGCGAGCGCGCCATCGACTATCTCAATACGTGCGAGCGCCTTTACGTCATCGACGCCTTCGCCGGCTGGCATCCGCGGCATCGGCTCAAGATTCGCATCATCTGCTCGCGCCCCTATCATGCCCTCTTCATGCACACCATGCTCATCCGCCCCACGGAAGCGGAGCTCGCGGCGTTTGGGGAGCCGGACTACGTGATCTTCAACGCGGGGCGGTTTCCGGCGAACCGGCTCACCGCGGGCATGACGTCGAAGACCTCGATCGACCTTTCGTTCGAGGAGAAACAGATGGTCATTCTCGGCAGCGAATACGCGGGCGAGATGAAGAAGGGCGTCTTCACGATCATGAACTATCTCATGCCGAAACAGGGCCTGCTCTCTATGCACTGCTCGGCCACCGCCGATCCGAAGAGCCCGCATTCGTCTGTCCTCTTCGGCCTCTCCGGCACGGGCAAGACCACCCTCTCGGCGGATCCCAAGCGCCTGCTCATCGGCGACGACGAGCACGTGTGGGGCGACGACGGCATCTTCAATATCGAAGGCGGGTGCTATGCCAAGGCCATCGACCTCACGCCGGAAAACGAGCCGGACATCTTCCAGGCGCTCCGCTTCGGCAGCGTGCTGGAGAATGTGGTCTTCGACGACGAAGGACGCGTCGATTTTCACGACACCAGCATCACACAGAATACGCGCGGGGCCTACCCTATCGAGTTCATTAAGAACGCCAAAATACCCTGCATGGCGGGCCATCCGACCGATATCATCTTCCTGACCTGCGACGCCTTCGGCGTCTTGCCACCCGTCTCGAAGCTCACGCCGGAACAGGCCATGTATCACTTCATTTCCGGCTACACGGCCAAGGTCGCGGGCACGGAGATGGGGGTCACCGAACCCTCGGCCACCTTCAGCGCCTGCTTCGGCGCGCCATTCATGGTCTGGCATCCGGCGAAATACGCCGAGCTGCTGGCGGAGAAGCTGAAGGAGCACCAGGTCAACGTCTGGCTGGTCAATACGGGGTGGAGCGGCGGAAGTTACGGCACCGGCACGCGGATCAAGCTCAAGTTCACCCGCGCGATTATCGATGCCATCCACGCCGGCACTCTGGCCAGTGCGCCGACCCAAGCCGATCCCATCTTCGGCTTCGACGTCGTGACCGCCGTCCCGCAGGTGCCGGCCGAGATTCTCATTCCCGAGCAGGGTTGGGCGGACAAGAAGGCCTTCGCGGCGACCGCGGCAAAACTCGCCGGGTTGTTCGTCGAGAACTTCAAGAAGTTCGAATCCGGCGCCACCGCCGAAGTGAAAGCCGCCGGACCGAAAACCTAGCGGAATCGACATTCGCTTATGACGCCTCCGGCGTCCTGGTGTCATTCGGAAACGCCATTATCCTTCACTTTTTGCTTGACTTTTTGCACCTTTCATGCGACTATCCATCAAGTAATTGACAGGAGGGGTAACGGGGCTGGCCGGGGTATTTGGCGGCGAGGACAAAGCGGTTCTTTGACAGATTCATCGTGGGTGCCTTATTGCAAATGAGATGCAGTAATGCGTCTGTGTTTGCGTGGCGATTGACTGGCCGGCTGCCTTGATTGGCTTTGACTGGACCAGAGTAGAGCCAGGCTTGATCTAGGCGAATCAAGGCCAGTAGAGGCTGGTAAAGGCTGGTAAAGGTCCGAAATTTTTTGGGATCGATGCCCCGGCAGATCCTGGCCAAAGCCTCCGTAATGCCAATCCATGGCATTTAAGCAGGCCACCAGGGCCGAGCGAGAATCGTAAATTTTGCCAAACTCACCCGTTTTGCAGCCTCTCGTCGACAGACGCCCGCGTTTGACAAATGAACGGCGACTTCCCAGCTTCCGGCGCATGAATTCCACGGAGGCCAGCATTGCGCTCAATATGGTACCCGGCGTTGGGCCGGTCCGGTTGCGGCGTTTGCTGGAGACGTTTGAGACGCCGGAGCAGGTGCTCCTGGCGCGGGCCGCGCAGTTGCGCGCCGTGAATGGGGTCGGACAGGAAGTGGCGGAAGCGATCGCCGGCTGGCAGGATAAGGTGGACCTCAGCGCGGAGTTGAAGCGCATCTCGGACTTTGGGGCCAAGGTCATCATCCAGGAATCGCCGGAGTATCCTCGGATGCTGCGGGAGATTTCGAATCCGCCCATCGTGCTTTATGTCTGGGGGGAATTGATCGAGCGAGATCAGCATGCCCTCGGAGTCGTGGGTTCGCGGCAGACGAGCCATTACGGGCTGGAGTGCGCGAAGAAGCTTTCCTATCAGCTCGCCTATGCCGGGCTTACGGTGGTGAGCGGACTGGCGCGCGGGATCGATACGGCGGCACACCAGGGCGCGCTGGCGGCGCAAGGGCGGACGGTCGCGGTAATCGGGTCGGGGTTGATGGATCTGTATCCGCCCGAGAACCAGGGGCTGGCGGAGAAGATCGCGGCCTCGGGCGCGGTCGTTTCGGAGTTTCCGATGACCCTCCCGCCCAGCACGCAGACCTTCCCCTATCGGAACCGGATCGTGGCGGGATGGGGCAGCGGCGTGCTGGTCGTGGAGGCGGGGCAGAAGAGCGGCGCCCTGATTACGGCCACGCAGGCGCTCGAACAGGGGCGCCTTGTTTACGCGGTGCCCGGGCAGATCGATCGCCCCACTTCGGCGGGTTCAAACCGACTCATCCAGCAAGGCGCCAAACTCGTGACCGGGGCCGCCGATATCCTCGACGACCTGAGTATTCTCTTCCACGAACCGTCCAAAAAAGGGCCGCCCGCCACCGCCCCAACACTGTCTTCCGAGGAGCAAACCATCCTCGGTACTATAGATAGCGCGGAGACCCCTCTCGACTTGATCGTTACAAAATCGGGCTTGCCGATGCCCAAAGTGGCGTCCACGTTGCTCGCCCTTGAAATGAAAAGGCTGGTGAAACAACTCCCCGGCCAGCAGTTCGTAAAGATTTAATCATCCCCCGCCCGCATGTCCAAAACCCTCGTCATCGCCGAAAAGCCCAGTGTCGCCAGCGATCTCGCGAAGGCGCTCGGGGTGAAAAAGGATGGCGATTGGTTTGAGAACGACCGCTACGTAATCTCCTCGGCCGTAGGGCATTTGCTCGAGCTGGCCGTGCCGGAGGAGCACGAGATCAAGCGTGGCAAGTGGACGATGGAGAAGCTGCCGCACCTGCCGCCGGAGTTTGCCCTCGCGCCCATCGATAAGAACGCCGGGCGGCTCGCCCTGTTGCGCCGCCTAATCAAGCGCAAGGACGTGGGCGAGATCATCAATGCGTGCGACGCCGGGCGCGAAGGGGAGCTGATTTTCCGCAATATCATCAAGGCGACCGCCGCCAAGCAGCCGAGCAAGCGGCTGTGGCTGCAATCGATGACCACCGAGGCCATCCGCACCGCTTTCGCCCAGTTGCGGAGCGACGCCGACATGCAGCCGCTGGCCGATGCCGCGGTGTCGCGCAGCGAATCCGACTGGCTGGTGGGGATCAATTCCACGCGCGCCCTGACCGCTTTCAACTCGCAAGGTGGCGGCTTTTCCAAGACGACCGCCGGACGGGTGCAGACCCCGACGCTGGCCATCCTCGTCGAGCGCGAGGAGAAGATCCGCGCTTTCGAGCCGAAGGCGTATTGGGAAGTATTCGGCGATTTCGGCGTTCAGGCCGGGAGCTATCGCGGACGCTGGTTTGACGCCGCTTTCAAGAAGGCCGGCGAGGAAGAAGCCCGCGCAGAACGCATCTGGGACAAGGCCAAGGCAGACGCCATCAAGGCAAAGTGCGAAGGCAAGCCCGGCAGCGTGGAAGAGGAGAAGAAACCGACCACGCAAGCGCCTCCCCTGCTCTACGATCTCACCACGCTGCAACGCGAGGCCAACGGCCGCCACGGTTTCCCCGCGAAGATGACCCTGCAAATCGCGCAGGCCC
>NZ_JBDUCX010000054.1:0-31820 GCF_040003245.1 Chthoniobacter sp. | reverse complement strand
CATCGCGCGGCGCTGCCGACGCGAGAATTTCAAAGCGTGAAATATCCGGGTTAACTCTCCAATTCCATCCGAGGAAAAATCATCGAAAGTTCAGCCGCGCACCACACGCAAGCGGCGCAGCAATCCTGCGCGCTAGCCGCGCCGAATCGCCCTAACCCCGTCTTGTCCGCACGCGGCACTTCACTTCGCTTGGAGCAACCGGTTGCGTCGCCTTGCCCCGGAAAAGGTGCGACAGGTCTAGCCCCCCATATTTCACCTTGGCGATTTGCTCGCGTAGGCGTTTCAGGCTTGGTCCGTGTCCATAATCACGCTCCGCGCTGCGTCGCCCTTCGCTCCACCCGCCAAGCGCCTCTGCGTCGTCAATGGACACCCCCGCCTCGCGCAGTGCATCGCGAAAATGATGCCGGAAGCTGTGGAACGTCGCCTTGCACTCATCACCAACAGCCAACTCCACGAAGCGGCTAAAGAATTTGCTGAACGGGTCAGAAAAGTAGCCCGTCGATTTCCCGCAAGGCAAATCCGGGAACAAACGCGGTCGCGCTGAATCCTTGCGGCGTTCTGCAACGTAGTCGAGAAAACCGATGCGAATGATTGCCGGGTGAATTGGAATCCGGCGCTTGCTTTGCTCGGTTTTCAGTTTCTTGTCGCACTTCGATCCATCCGCCCGCTCCTCTCGAATCTCGAAAAACGAAATCCCGTCATCCTCGCAAATGTCTTCGGTGTAGAGTTGCGCCGCTTCGTTGCATCGAAGGCCATGAAAAAGCGAGAGCAGTGGAACCCAAAAGCGCCCGCGACGCGGCTTGTTAGGGCCGGGAGTGGCAAAGCCGAATCCATCGTCTTGGCATCCGCAATAGAGCGGGCTGCGGAAAAGCCGATTTAATTCCTCGGCTGTGAAAATCTTCTTTCGCGGTTGTTTGCGCTCGCTGGCGAAAGTTTCGCGCAAGTAGCGATCTTTGGCGGGATTCTCTGCCATGAGTTTTTTCGCCACTGCGTAATTAAAAATCGCGGAAATGTTCGTGTAGTAATTTCCCAGCGTTTTCGTTCCCAAGCGGCGCGAGTCGCCCGCCTTGTCTGCCGCTTCGATTGCCTGTTGGAGAGTCATTCGAGGATACCGTTGAGTTGCGTTCGCGGGCGCACGCTTCAACAAAGCGAACAAATCTTCCGTGTCCCTTTTCGTAATCGAATCCAAGGCCTTTTTTTCTCCCAACACCTCACGCAACAGACGGGCCGGTAGTTCATAGCTGCGACGAGTCACATTTGCCCGGTGTCCCGATACCCATTCCAAGTAGCTCGAAAGCATCTCGCCCAACGTCATCCGCTGGCGACGTTCAGGCAGTGACGAATAGGAGAACACCTCGCGGAAGAAGGGAACGCGATTTCTGATTGGGTCGTGATGTGCTCGCGCCACGTTGCGAAGCGCATTTTCAAGCAGAGCTTGATGGAATAGCGGACGGAGCTTGCGGTATGCGGCGCTGTCCTTCGGAATCTCCAACCCTTCTTCTTCAATGAAGCAGTCCAACTCGCGTGCTCCGTCAAATTCGTCTGGATTCGCGCCCCGCTGTTTCCCAGCGAAAGCTCCGCTGTAGAAATACAAATCTTCCATCATTACCTCTCGCC
This sequence comes from Chthoniobacter sp., assembly GCF_040003245.1. Classification (NCBI taxonomy): domain Bacteria; kingdom Pseudomonadati; phylum Verrucomicrobiota; class Spartobacteria; order Chthoniobacterales; family Chthoniobacteraceae; genus Chthoniobacter; species Chthoniobacter sp. The sequence continues at coordinate 30,203 of NZ_JBDUCX010000054.1, read as the reverse complement.
CCTCCTCTGTCAGTCCGGACTCTCGTTCGGCCAACCATTCTTCCGATTCTTTTTCGAGCCGGACAAAAAAGCGCGTCACGATCTCATGCGCCTCTCGGCTTTCGATCTCTAACAGTTTCGGCGTTACGGTGGGCGCTGACCGCTTGCGCGCTTCAATCTCCCGCGACTTCGCGGCAAATTCGGCTTCCTGTCTGAACGCCTCGTATCGCACGCGACTGACCGCCTCCCGACGGTCTGACGTGTTGAGAGATTTGCGAATGATGTCCGTGCGTCCATACGCGGCGCGGAGCGCGGTAGGCACGCGCATATTGAGGTAAAAACGGCCATTGCGGCAGAGCAAACCGGATTGGCGAGGCATCGGAACGGGGCGGCTTTGTGTGACAGTATTGTGTGACATGGCGCTTTTCCGATGCCCTGATTCTGAGAGACTTGCCTGATTTTCAAGGCTTTACTTGAAAACCGCGGATGGGGGGGGAGAAACTCCCATTCCCATTTTGCCACTGAATGCCAACGACTTACAGAAGCGGCATCGGGTGCTAGTGTGCCTGCCCGGTGTTACAATGCAAGCGTATTGAACGCGATCTCCTTCACTCGCGCAGTCGAGCGCACCCCTTCAGCGACGCACACAAGCGCAGTTTTTGGTGTTTCAGGAGGAGTTCTCCGAGGCGTGCCGCCATTTTCCTCATGCCCTGTTGGTCCCTCATGCGCCGCAGCACCTCATGGTCTACTTCTTGTGCCGGAGGAGTCAGGGAGTGGAATGGATTTCCGCCCGGCCCGCTATTCTCCGTGTGCTGAGGCTTGCCAAACTCTTCCCGAAAGCGCCTTTCGAGAATCCAAGCGGACGCTCGCCAATCGCTCTTTCCTGCGTCAGAAACGACGCTCACGAGGCGATGCATCGCGGTGGCTTCAGAGTGGCCTAATGCCTCGCAAAACTTGCGAAACTCCAAAGGGGCGTATTCCTCTTCCCCTTTCTTTCGCCAACGATTCAACGTGTCGTAGGAGATGCTCGCCAGCCTTGCCGCTTGCTTTAAGGGCAATCCCTCTTGAATTGCTTTCAATAGGACCGCTTGGCGATTTGGCGTCAAGAGGCAGGGTCGTCCACCTTTAGGCGGGCTTTTCGTTTGAAGGGGGAGTTTGACGGGTGCGGGCATGGCGTATGTCTCAGAGTTTTTTTTGCGCCCTGCCGCCGCTTTTCTTTCGAGTCTAGACGAAAGACAAAGCCGCATGAACGACAACGGGAGAAGCCGGAACGACCGACACAAAGCATAGCCTTGGCGCGCTTTCAGAATAGCAGAACGACCCGGCCACTCAACCCATGTAGGGCGCTCGAATTGTAAGAGGTTCGCTATAGCGAGTGGCACATCCCCACCGCACCGAAACTCTTAAGACCGCTTGCGATCCGATTTCTTTGCAACCGGCTGCGTTTGCTGAATCCAACCGATCATCACGTCGATGCTGTGTGCCCAAAAAAGGGTCAACCCGCGACGCTGGGCCTCGATGAGCTTTTCCAATTTATAAACTCCGCCTATGACCGCCGAGGGCACAACTTGCGTCTCTCCGAAATCGCGCCTCCACGTCTCAGCCTTGGCAGCGGCGTCGTGATTGAGGCGCTTTACCGAATTTACCGCCGAGTTTGAAACTTTGCATTCCAGCGGAAGGACGCGGTCGTCCCAAAGCCGGACGACGAAATCGGCCTTGCTCTCTCCGAGCAGGCTTTCACCGCAAAATTCCCCCGCGCCGGGTGCTTTTGTCAGCGTAGGAATTCTCCGCGTGGGCACCTTTCTGAACCCTGCTTTCAATAGGGCATCCTCAACCTGTTGTTCCTGAAACTTTTTTCCTTCGTGCCTGCGAGCCGTCCCCATTCGCTGACTTGCGATTAGCGAGGCGGAAGCGACGACAGCAGCATGAACCTCCTTTTCTACGGGTTCACGCTGTTCGGAAATCCACGGGAATCGCCTCCGATCAAGAGCGATCAGAACGAGTTCCACAATTTTGCTGACAAGTTTTTTGTCTGCCTTGAGCTTGGTCTTGTTCAAGGAGTTCACGTCGGCGACTGTCTTTAAATCGTCCGTCGAAATGGGCGGGCCAGCCAAATACCGGAATCCTTCCAACATGCGGTCATCTCCAAGAATTTGAACGCCGTGATTGCGAAGGTTTTTCAGATCAACCGTGGTTTCCAGCATTTCCTCAAACACAGCTTGGTATTTGTCGAAGACCTCAAGATAGGCTTCAAGCGGTTCTTCGAGGCGTTCGCGCCGGAAAATCTCAATCGCCTTTTGACGGTCTTTCTCCAGACGCTTTGCGTCCCACCTTATCGGCTGAATCAGCATGCAAGAATGTGCGGACTAGGAATCGGAAGGCGTTCCATCTCTCTTGGTTCGAACTTTGTGAGCCCGCCACAATACGTGCGACCAAATCTCATCGGCGCTGTGCCGGAAAGGTAGTTTACGATTCCGTTTAAAACCCGCTCGCTCAGGACTTCGCGGGGATAAAGACCGTGAGCGATATTGATATGGCGAGCGTTCGCGACATTGCGGACGAACGCAGGCGGACGGCGTGCCATATATGTCGCCAGAATTGGCGCGGGCTCTCGAAGTCCAACAGACCACCAAGCCTTTCGATTCGTCGCAACGTAGCATTGGTCAGCCCCTTGATTTCTCGCGAACTGTAGGAACTTGTTGATTGCTCGTCGCTCGTCGCTTTCGAAGGCATCCAAATCTATTGGCAAATCAATGACACTCCGAAGACTGGAGCTATCCTCAAGCCGTTTGCCCGCTCCAAAAAGTTCCCGTGCCTTCGTTACAGTAGCGAACAAGACCGATGGCGGCAAATGCTCCGCATGCGGCCCAGCAATCCACACCCTATTTGCGCCCGTCACTTGTCCTCTATGGACGCGGCAAAGCTCGCCCAATTCGATGAAGCCTTCCGGCATCGCGGGCGTCGTATGCGTAAGGTGGGACCATCTCCTCTCGCTCTCAAGACGCTCTCTGCGAACGATGCGGTTGCCATTGTGATCTTTTAATTGAGCAACATTTTGGACGCGTTTCAAGCGAACCGATTTTGCTTTGCTGCCGATCTCGAAATACGTGATTGCCGCCGTTGTCTCTGCGTCAGGAAAGGGATGCGCTGTGGGCTCAACAACAACAATCCGTTTGCCGCCCAAAGGGCCGAGGAACAACTCCCGAACAAGTGAGCCGTAATTTACATCCAGCCATTCGGCAGCCGTTATAAACGCTCCGTAGTCCTGCGATTTTGCATGGAGAATCGTGGACAGAATGAAGTGGACGTGTAGCCCAGCAAGTTGGCTCGCGTTAAGGCCGAGCGCCCGCGACTCACGAGAAAGCCACTCCTTCCATTTCGGTTCTATCAGGTGATGTCGGACGTAGGGAGGGTTGCCGATATACAGCGTCTTTCCCGAAATCGGCGGAAACTTCACAGCACGATAATCTCCCAAAACGATTTCAGCCGTTTTCGACTTGCCCACAACCGCGAGATTGGCGCGCGCCATCATTGCGCAAAGTGGATCAAGCTCAACCCCGATCAAAGAGGCGTGTGGAAAGTAGCGGGCAGCTCGGAGCAAGTAACGACCACTTCCGACGCCGGGGTCAGTGACGCGAGAGGGGGACAATTGAAGGGTCGCCCAATCAAACATCGCATTCACGATTGGCCATGGGGTAAAAGTCGCGCCGTTCTCTCGCCGCTTTTCCGGCACACGAATGTGCGAAAAGATGGCTCCAAGAGGGTCACGACCAGCAAGAATGTAGCGGCGCAATACCTCAACGTGCACCGCTTTTACGGGTAAGGCTGTCTTCGCGAGTTTTTCCTCTTGATCTGACCAGCCAGGTATTTCGCGCGCACCCAAAGCGACCGCGAGTGATGCCAGTTCCCGTTCATTTATTTCCAAGAAATGGGGCGCTGGTATCTCTCCGCTGGGAAGCGAGGACTCCTCGAAAAGAGGAAGTTGGTCGGGGAGGCGGCGCGTCACATTGTATACTTCATCCCAAAAATGGTCGGAAGGCCACAACATATTGTATGAGGCTTGCATTTTTCGCGGCAGTGTAAAGATGAACACTTGATTGAATCACGGACGCGGGGTTCCGTCAACGCCGACCGCTGTTCACGCGGGCCTCGCGGCGCGCCTGATGGGTGCCATGGTGGGTAGGAAACGAGCCCCGGCCTCGCCGTCAGGCAAGCTGTTCCATTCGCTTCAAGAGGCGCTGGACGGATGTGCTGTGCCATTGCTTCCCCTGCGGAGTTGCAATGCCGCGAGTGTTCAACACCGCTGCGATTGCACGAACGGAAGTGATGCCCTCTGCACGCAGTTCCTCAATTGTGCCCGCCAGTGCATTCGCGATCTTTATCGCGCGCTTGTGATTCTCTTTCCCAAGCTTCGAACCATGCTTCCCAAGGACTACGCCACGCGCTTTTGCGGCGGCAAGGGCTGCTTTGGTGCGGGCGGAGATTGCGCGAGCCTCTTCTTCCGCCACCGCCGCGAGGATTTGCACCGTAAGGCGGTTCGCAGTCGGATTGTCCACCGCCAGAAACTCAATTCGCGATTCCATCAGGCCGGAAATGAAGTGAAGATTGCGGGCGAGACGGTCTAGCTTTGCGATTATCAGCGTTGCCTTCTGCTTTTTGCAGAGCGCAAGAGCCGCGTTAAGTTGCGGGCGGTTCTTCCGCTTGCCGCTTTCAACTTCCACGAACTCGCCAGAGAGCGTCCAATGCCCGCCGTTGAGGTATTTTTCGACGGCAGCCTTTTGCGCCTCCAAACCAAGCCCGCTCTGGCCTTGTTTGACGGTCGAAACCCGATAGTAAGCGATGAATTTGCCTTCCATGTGCACACATATACGTCCGTTTATGTGTGCACAGCAAGCGAAATGGAGCGATTCTCGCGAAATTCACGCCGACGGGCGCGGGAGACGGTTTTGAACACGCGTTCAAAGGCTGCCGAACGAAAAAATCACTCCCGAAGGCGAACAGGGTGCTTTCCGCCCTTTTGAAAGCTATATTCCGACGGATTGAGGCCAAAAACTGTCAGCAAGGGCTCTCCCGTTGCTGAAAGCAGACTGTCAGCGGCGAGAACATACGCTTCCGAAAGGATATAGAACTGCCGTGAGCGGTCATATGCCACCACCCCCGCTGTTTCCAACTCCGTAATAGCTTCCGCGAGCGGCCCCGTCTTTCGATCTCCACGAAAGCCGCGCTGATAGCAGAGCATAAAGAGCAAATCTCGAATCTCGGAAAGGCGCGTAGCTTTGCTCTTGAACCCACGGGGCACTGCTGCTGCCACTTCTGCCATCAAATTCACTACAGAACATGCCCTAACAGGCTGGACTCTCCCCTTCCGTAGTTCCTTCATCACTTGGTTCATGTGTTCGGCGGCCCGGTGACGCAGTGCCTTCAAGATTGCGGGCAATATCTCCCATGAGCGGTTCAGGAGGGAAGGCACGAAGCTGGTCTGCCCCCAATTAGCCTTGCCGTCCCACGGATCGCCAAGGGCATGTGCTTCCTCAATCAGCTTCGGAAGCTGCTTCCCGAGTCCCGTTTGCACGATTTCAAACCGTATCCGCCGGTTCGTCTTCGCGTAGAGCTTCAATTTCACACCTTGTGCTATCGGAACCACGATACAGGGCGAATTTCTTACCCGCTGCGACTCGCGCGCGAATGCGCCTTGGCGTTTCAGGTGCATCAATTTGGCTCCGATGTCGAAAACGTCGGCCACTGGATTCTCGGAGGGGAACTCCCAAAGCGTCTCCACAGTTGAAAGGGAAAACGGTTTGCCGATTCGCTTTGCGGTCACCGCTGGAGAAAGTTCGCCCGCGTTGGAGTAAACGCACGCCCGCTCAAACGTCTCGTCAACCTGTTTGGCTATGAGTTCAACGTAAGGCCTAAACCATTCGCGTGCCGCGAACTTGTCCCAAGCCGGTTCGTGCGGAATCCAGTTGTCTTCTTCGTCGTAGGAGAATTCGTCCCCGTAGGTGTTTCGGCTTTCTCGCCACCGTTGCAGGCGATTTGTTCGCGGCAAAGAAGCATTATCTTTCCTTGCCTGATGGCGAATGAATCGTTGAACGTTCAGCGCCAATCTCAATTTGGCCCGATGCACAGGGTTTCCCGTTTCGGGGTGCGGTTTCTTATCTCGATAAAACAGGCAGTAGCCGCCACAAAGCGGAGCTTCGTGACGGCGGTTATTGCTCTTATCGGTGAGGCTCTGCCGTCGAATCAATAGCTTGCCCGCGTCTTTGCCCTTCGTTGCGGGCCGGGTAAAAAACCATCCAAACATCGCAGGCGTGCCATCGCCCGGCCATGCCATATCCGCGCTGCCGCCCGGTGGCGAACTCGCATACTGCTTGAACGCGTGTTCACCTTGCCGGTCTTTGCCAAGGCCATGCACTTCCCAGCCCCCCAACTCCAAATCCACTTTGTCCTCTTGTGCGTGTTCGGGAAGAAAATCTGTTTCCAGTGAGAAGGGGAGTGGATTCAAATGAAGGCGGGCGAGAGGGTGTGAGAACATCCTGTTCTTTTGATCGTTGTCTTCGACAACTCCTTTCTATAGTGCGAGGAAAAATGCACACGTGTTCAAATCTTGAATCGGTCATGGTTCCCAAGCACGGCACTTGTGTGCCTATCGTGATTTTGCAACCCGAGTTTTCTTTGTTCGTGCTGTTGTTCATTCCTCGCTTTTCCTAGGTGTAAGTATCTGCACTTTACTCTCTCCCTGCTCCCACATGAGCTTCCAATCGCCGAACTCGTCGAGGAAAAAATAAAAGCGGTTGTAATCGTTAGGGGCAAAAGCGGGCCGCACTGGGAAAAGCAAGGTGCCTGCCGGAATGCGACCGCCGGTAGAAACCAGAGTGGCACCTCGCTTGAACTTTCCCTCGCTGAAAAAGGACAAAGAGTTCCTGATGATTCTATCGCTTGGGCCGCCGTCGCTTCGGGATTCTGGAGCGGGTGGTTGCGTGGTCTTTTCTGTCTCTGCGTTGACCGCTGCAACAGGATCGGGTTTTGGTTCCGCAGGTGCGGCGACATTCTTCCCTACGCCGGTCAATTTAACCGCCAACACTAACGCGAGTAATCCAAGAATAAATCCGCCTCCTATCGAGTGCACCTTGCTTCGCTTTCCTTGAAGGCTGAAACTCGCAAAAGCATACCAAGTTCCAAGGAAGCTGGACAGGCAAAGCAGTGGCCGCCAAAAGTGCCACAACACTACGCCAGCGACTAGCAGGGCAACCAATACTCCCAGCCCTTTGAGAGCATCCTTACTTCTTGCGGGCGACTCTTCACAAAGTGGTGAAGAGGACGTGCTCTTCGATTCCTGTGATTGTGTCGCAACGCCTTTCTCTGCGTTGCCTGCTGGTGCATCGGCTGCCGATTGATTGTCCATGTGTTCAAAAGCTTCAACTTTCCACCACCGCGCCCGGATTAGCCGAACGGGTGGCCGGAAGTTTAGAAGCCGCGTGAACACGACCGCGACGGCCTTTAAGCCGGAGGCTCTGGACATACGCCGTCGCCCCCCGGCCCTTTTTTTGGGCTAGGAAGCGACGTGTTTTCGGCACACGTCCGCCGGTTCACGCGAGGTTCTAAAGTCTCGGTCGGCATCTCTGCCGACGTGAACAGCTTACGAATCGGCGAACGCCATGCAATCAAATCCGCACGCTCAAGACGGTTGCTGCTATTGCCAACGTTTCGTTATAATCATTCACGAATGAATTGGCCCCTTTTCTTCCAACTCTTGGTGACTGCGATTGTCGCTTTCGGGGGAGCATGGCTTGCTCATCTATTTTCGGCGAAGCGGGACTACGCGAATTCTCGCCGCGCCCAGAGGATTGCGTTTTTAATTGACGCCTACCGAAGAATTGAATCGGCGGCGAATCGCCTTGAGGCTAGCGACCCATCATTGCTTGAGTCTCCGATTGCTGACATTCAACTCTTCGGCACCTCGCATCAAGTCGCACTCGCTCAAGATTTAGCCGAATCGTTTGCTTCGCGAAAATCAGCTTCGGCGGACGCTCTTTTGAAATCTTTGCGGCAAGACCTGCGAGCGCAACTTGGTCTGGAAGCCGTCCCTGACTGCCTGCTCCATCTTAGATACTATCCTCATCCCAGAGGAGGCGCTCCTACTCTCAACGAAGATTTGTAATCAGCGTGATCGAAGCGACTGCGACAAGAACTCTGCCTTCGCTCTACTCCCGAAGGCGAACCGTGGGAGATTTTGGCTCGGCAGTTTCGGGCGTGTAAAGGTGTGACAAATCCAATTCGCGGTATTCTACTTTTGCGATGTCTTCCGCCAGCGTGGGGAGATTTTCCAGCCCTCTGCCGTAGTGGCTCAATTGGCGGCTTGCCGAACTTTCTCCGTGCACCCATCCCGCAAGAAGCGCGACCGTTTCGGAAGGAATTCGCGCCGCCCGCGTGGCAACGCGGAACATGTGTCGGAACGAGTGCATTGTTGCGCCGCACCCATCGCCAAGTGCGTTCTTCACGATGTGAACGAATCGTTTTGAGAATGCGTCGGAGAAGTAGCCTTTGTGCCCCGGCGTGAGTTCAGGAAAAAGCCGGGGGGAAGAGGCATCGCGCCGTCGCGCCTCCACGAATTCGAGGAAGCCGAGTTGCTTGAGTTCCGGGTGCAAAGGCACGTCACGTTTGCTCTGCTTCGTCTTGAGCTTTTTCACGCACTTGCTGCCGTCCTCCCGTTCCTCGCGAACCGCGATGTAAGTGATGCCTTCCCATATCTTCACGTCCTCCGTGAAAATCTGGCAAACTTCATTGCAACGGAAGCCGTGAAAGAGCGCGAGGAGAGGCACCCAAAAGCAACCTCGCCGCGCTGCTGTATCCGTTGCGCACTTCGCGTGAAGCGGCGAGCGGAAGAGCCTGTTCAACTCCGCAATCGTGAACTGTTCCTTAGGCGGGGCCGTCACGTCTTCGGCAACGGACATGCGGAGGAGACGGCTGTTGACCGGACTTTCCGCAATCAGCTTTTCTTCTATCGCCAAGCGAAAGAGGGTCGTCATTTGAATGTAATGGTGATGGAGAGTCTTCCGACTCAACCGCCGTGTGTCTTGCTCCTTGTCCGCTACCTCTACCGCCTGCGCGAGAGTCAACCCTGGGTATCGCTTCGTAGCATTCGATGGCAACCGTTGCAGCAGATCAAAAAGCGCGTGCATGTCTTCGCGTTTGATTGTGGAAACCTGTTTCCCACCGCCGAAATAATCGCGCAGCACGCGTGCCGTCGTCCGGGCAGCGTCGGCGGTTTTTGAGGAGAAGCCAGCTTTGCAAATGAACCGCTCCCGCAATGCCAAGAGGTCATTGAGCGTCGGCGCTTTTGGAGCCTCAGCGGCGGTTGGCGAGTAGGAATTGAAATCTTTGAAGAGCCGATTCTTTTCCCAAACCTGCCGCCCCGTGAGCCTTTCCTCCTCTCGCCTCAAGTGCTCAATGGTGGCATCTCGAATCAAAGGGCGGAGTGCTTTGAAAGCCGGACTTGTGGCGGCGCACTCAATGTTTTCCTGCTTCAAGAACGTCTGCAATTCATCGGTTCCATCCAAGGGCACTCCCCTGTATTCGTAACCTGTTACCAAGGCGTCCGCGTCCGCGCTGACGTTGGATGCCATTTCGTCCCGCTCATGCTGTTCCAAGTTTCGGCCCTTCTCTTCCATCCATTCTTCGCACACGTGTTCACGCGCCACAAGGTAGCGCACGGCCATCGCAAAAGCGTCTGGTTTTGAAATGGCGGTGAGGACGTTTTTTTCCGGTTTGCTGCGTGGCCGCATAACGGTTGCAATCTTCCGCCGTTCGCTCTCAAAAAAGGCGGTCATTCGCGCCCGCTCGTAAGCAACTTTGCGGCACGCTTCCCGGTAGTCGGAAGTTCCGAGAGATTCCCGGACGTGCGTTTTCCCAAGCGCCGTTTGGAGGTCGCGAGGGACTTTGAAATTGGAATGCCAGCGGTTGCCGCGAAGCAGCAATCCTTGTTGGCGAGGCATGGGGTTTAGGTCGTGAGGTGTGACAATGAAGGGTGACACACCGCGACTGTAGGCCCTGACATTCAGAGGCTTCCACGTGTTTAAGAGGCGCGAAAACGCCCTAAAACCGCGCAGAACGGATGGGGGGGGATTCGAACCCCCGGTGCCGGTAAAGGCACACACGCTTTCCAGGCGAGCACAATAGACCACTCTGTCACCCATCCTTAATCTGCGGGGAGGCAATAGTGCGGGAAAAGGAGCGTTGTGCAAGTGGATATGCGGGCATCTGCCGGACAATATCCCGCCAACGGGCACGGCCGGAGAATTACTTCTTCCCCGCCGCGTGCAGGGCGGGGGTGTCGAGGTCGAGCTTGGACAGGGGGATGACTTCGAGCTTGGGGAAAAGGGCGCGCAGCGGTTTTGCGACGATCTTCGCCTGGCCGGCGACGATGATGTTGAGGGTGTCGGCGGCGAAATGTTTCTCGGCGAAGGTCTGCAGGTCGGCGGGCGTGGTTTGCTCCACATCGCGGACGTAGCTCTCGATCTTCCCGGGCGGCAGGCCGTAGAGGACGACGTCGGCGATGCGCTTGACGTAGCCTTCGTTGGTTTCGAGGTCGCGGACGAAAGCGCCCGTGAGGACGGCCTGGCGGGTCTTGAGGTAATCGGCCGGAGCGGTTTCGGTGCTCAGCCGCCGGATTTCGGTCTGGATGACTTTGACAACTTCCGCGGCGGATTCGTTTTTGGTCTGTGCACCGGCCATGAAGAGGCCGCCGAAGCGCCACGTGGAGAGGCTGCTCGAGGCACCGTAGCTGAGCCCGCGCTTGACGCGCACTTCCTGGTTGAGCCGCGAGGAATAGCCGCCGCCGAGCAGCGCGTTGGCGACTTTGCCCGGGAACCAATCGGGTGCGCGGCGCTGAATGCCGGGCGCGGTGAGATACACCGCGGCCTGACCGGCCGTGGGCATGTCCACGAGGATCACCCGGCCGAGCGTGGGCGCGGGGAAATCAGGGGCCGTGAAATCCTCCGCGGGAGCTTTCCATTCGCCGAAGACCTTCTCGGCCATCGCGAAAGCCTCGGGGGCGGTGATGTTACCGGCGAGGATGAGGAAGGAATTCCCAGGACGATAAGCGCGGGCGTGCAAGGCGGTGATTTCCTGGCGCGTGAGATGAGCGATGGAGGCCGGGGTGCCGGCTCCGGGATGCCCGTAGGGCGAAGCACCGAGCGTGGCGCGGCTCGCCGCATACTTGGCCACGGTGCCGGGTTGTTCGAGGGCCATGAGCAGTTCGTCGAGCGTTTCGCGGCGCTGGCGCTCGATCTCTTCCTTGGCAAAGGCGGGATGCAGGACGAGGTCGGCGACAATGGCCAGCGCGGGCTCGGCGTTGCTGGAGAGCGTGGTGAGCTTCACGCTGGTGGCGTCCCACCCGGCTTCGGTTTCGATCTTCGCGCCGAGGGACTCGGCCTCCTCGGCGATCTTCTGCGCGCTGCGCGTGGTGGTGCCGCGCTTGAGCAGTCCCGCGGTGAACTGCGCGAGCCCGGCGAAGCGCGCCGGATCGGTCTCCGCGCCGCGATTGACGAGCACTTCCGCGCTGAGCAAGGGAAGACCCGGCCGTTCGACAACGATGACCCGCAGGCCATTGGCCAGGGTCTTTTCCTGCGCCTTGCTGATCTGCGCGGGATGCGGCTCACCCGCTTTGGGCAGACCCTCCACTTCCGCGGCGTCAACGGTGAGCAGCGGAGCGCAGGCGAGGGCGGCGAGGAGGAAAATAGAACGCTTCATTTCTTTCCCTTCACTTTGGTTTTCATCGCTTCGGGCAGGTATTCGATTACGAGTTGGTTGGCCGGGGTGAACCACTTTTGCGCGACCGTCTGCACCTGCGCGGGAGTCACGGCCTGCAAATCGCTCAAGTCGGTGTTGGCGCGATTGGGGTCGCCGTAGACCGCCGCCGCTTCGCCGAGCGCGCTGGCCTTGCCTTCGAAGGTTTCGCGTTCGATGAGCTTGGCGGCGAGGAGTTGATTACGCGCGATCGTCAACTCGGCATCGCTGATGGGCTTCGCGGTGATCTTGGCGATTTCGCCGAAGAGGACCGTCTTCGCTTTCTCCACCGGCACACCGCTGGCGAGGACGACTTCGAAGGTGAGCAGGCCGAGGTCCGCGCGGAGGTCCGCGGAGAATTCCGCGCTCTGCGCGAGCTGCGTTTCATAGACGAGCTTGCGGTAAAGCCGCGAGGATTCGCCGCCGCTCAGCACCTGCTCCGCCACGCGCAGAGGGGCCGCGTCTTCCGCGGTGATCGACGGCCCGAGATACGTGACCGCCAGCGCAGGCAGCGGCACCTTGGGATCGTATTCGATGAGGGTCTTTGCCGCGGTCCGGGGCGGTTCTTTCGTCGTCACGCGGGGGATCGGCTCGGCGGGTTTTGGGATCGCGCCGAAGTATTGATCGACCCAGCCCTGCAACTGCGCGGGGTCAAAATCACCCACTACCACGAGCACCGCATTGTCCGGCCGATAGAAGGTGGTGTGAAAGGCGCGCACCTCCTCGAGATTGGAAGCGTCGAGTTCCGCAATGTTGCCGATCGTCGGCCGCTTGTAGGGATGATCGAGGAAGGACTTCTTTTGGATAAATTCACCGAACTCGCCATACGGCTCGGCGAGGATGCGCTGGCGGTATTCTTCCTTCACCACTTCGCGCTCGAGAGTGAAATTGTGCACGTCCACGGTGAGCGCGCTCAGGCGCTCGGCCTCGGCCCAGAGCAAGCGTTCGAGATTATTTGCCGGCACCGTCTCGTGGAAGACGGTCACGTCATCTGCGGTATAGGCGTTGTTCTCGCCGCCGACATCTTCGGTGAGGCGGTCGAGGAATTCCGCGGGCATGCGTTTGGTGCTCTTGAACATCATGTGCTCGAAGAGATGCGCGAAGCCGCTGCGGCCCGCCGGGTCGTCCTTCGAGCCCACGCGATACCACACCTGGATGCAGGCCGTGGGCGCGCTGTGGTCTTCGAGCCAGATGAATTGCAGGCCATTCGGCAGCGCACGCTGCTCGAACTTGAGGGGCGGAATGCTCTCTGCGGCGCGGCCGAAGGCCAGGAGCGCGGCGAGCAGGAGGAGGGCTGCGAGTCGGGTGGAGCGCAAGATGGGTGGGAAGGTGGCGGTGACTGGGACGCTTGGCAATTCGGAATCCCAGTGCGGGCCCGGTTCTTAGGCTTGGGATTGGATCCCCTACGTAGCCCTGCGGCGAAGCATTTGACAAAGCCGCCCGCTCACCGTTGCATAGCGGCCTCCAATGAAACGCTTTTTCACCCTCGCCGCCCTCTCGACCCTCGCGCTGCTCACCGGTTGCGTCAACGGCCCCATCGCCCGTTCCCGATACGACGTCACCGTCTACAAGCCGAAGAACCCCGACAACGTGCGCATCAAGGTCTCGCTCTCGAACCGCGCCGTTTACGTGCTCGAGGGAGACACGCCGCTCCTCGTCACCGCCTGCGCCATCGGCAAGCCCACGAACCCCACGCCCACCGGCAGCTACCGTATCAATGGCAAGATCCCGACCAAGCGCTCTGGCGAATACGGTTTCTCGGTCAGTGGCGACAGCGTCCATCCGTCCAAGGCCAGCGAAGCTTCCGGCCACTACGTCGGTTTCCCCATGGCTTGGTGGTGTGAATTCACGCCCGGCTACGGTTTCCACGAAGGCTCCGTGTGGCCCATCCCGCGCACCCACGGCTGCATTCGCCTGCACCACAATGTCGCCCCGAAATTCTACGCGCTCGCCAAGATGGGCACGCCGGTGAACATCGCCCAGTCCCAGCCGGAAGACGCGACCATTGGCAAGGACCTCAAGCGCCCCGGTGATTACGCCGATCCCGATCCGGCCCCGTCCATCATGATCACCGACCGCGTCTTCTCGAAGCCCACGGAGCCCCTCCTCGTCGAACGCCCGTAATCCCCGCCGTGCCCGAAGCCTCCGCTGCCTCCAAACCCGCCCGCGTCAATCTTCGCACGCCGGACGTCATGGCGGCCGTGCAAGCGCAAGTCGAGTCGCACTACCGCAGCGAAATCGTGGAAAGGCTGCGGCTCAGCGGCGGCGCGCTGACCTGCGAAGGCGTCACCGTGCGCCTCGCGAAACAGTTCGGCTTTTGCTACGGCGTCGAGCGCGCCATCGATCTCGCCTACGCCGCGGCCAAGGTGTTTCAGGACCGCCGGCTCTTCATCCTCGGCGAGATCATTCACAATCCCGAGGTCAACGAACAGATCGTCGCGCTTGGCATCAAAAACCTGCTCGGCAAGGACAAGGAAGCTGAGATCCGCGACCTGCGCGCGGAGGACGTCGTCATCGTGCCCGCGTTCGGCACCGATGTCGTCACCCTCGGCCGCATCAAGGAAGTGGGCTGCCAGATCGTCGACACCACCTGCGGCGACGTGATGAGTGTCTGGAAACGCGTGCGGCAAAACGCCAGCGACGACGTCACCTCCATCATTCACGGCAAGGCTTCGCACGAGGAAACCAAGGCCACCGCTTCCCGCGCCGTCGTCGGCGGCAAGGGCCACTACCTCGTGGTCCTCACGCTCGCCGATACCGATTACGTCTGCGAATACATCCGCAAAGGCGGCGACAAGGCCGCCTTCCTCGCGAAATTCCCCGGCGCCTATAGCGAAGGCTTCGACCCCGACTTGCACCTGCGCCGCGTCGGCGTGGCCAACCAGACGACCATGCTGCGCGGCGAGACCGAGGAAGTGCAGCGCCGCGTCGAGGCCGCGATGCGTGACCGCGACGGCGCCGAGCGCGCCCGGGAGAGCTTCCGCTTTTTCGACACCATCTGCGGCGCCACCCAGGAGCGGCAGGATGCGTTGAAGGAAATGATGGAATCGCCGATGGACCTGCTGCTCGTCATCGGCGGCTACAACAGCTCCAACACCTCGCACCTCGCCGAGATGGGCGAGGCCAAGCTGCCCACCTATTTCATTCGCAACGCCGGCCGCCTGGAATCCCGCCAGCGCATCGTCCATTTCGACCAGCACGCCAAGCAGGAGGTCACCACGGACAACTGGCTCCCCGAGCGCCCGCTTATCGTCGGCCTCACCGCCGGCGCGAGCTGCCCGAACAATCTCATCGAGGAAACAATCCTGCGGCTTTACGAACTGCACGGCGTCGGCGCGGAGCAATTGCTCGGCCCGCCGGTGGCGGGAAATTAGGGGTGGAACCTGGAGGGAAGCGCGCCGTCGCTTCCTAGGTGGGCCGTTGTCCTCGGCATCGACGGCGCGGTGCCCTCCCAGCGTCATCTGCTATCGGAAATTACTTTTCCACCTCACCGCGCAATCCGCCGAAAGAACGTCTCCAGCTTTTTCCCCACTGCGGTAAACGACACCTTCTCCGCCGCGCTTTCCTGAGCCCGCTGCATCACCGTCTCGCAATCGTGCGGATGCTCCAGCAACCGCGCCGCGAGATCGAAAAGCTGTTCCGCATCGCGCCCGTGCCCGCACACGTCGGGAAACACCAGGCGCTCCGTTGTCCCATTACCGCCCACGCACGGCACCCTCGCCAGCAACGCATCGCCCGCCACCTGCCCCGGCACGCCACTCGCATCGAGTTGCCACACGAGTTTGTGCTGCCCCAGCAGCCGCAAATATTTCGGATAGGGCAGCCGCCCCTCCACCACCTTGAGCAGCCGCTCATCGTACCCGAGCCGCGCCAGCATCCCGCGCCCGCGCCACCCGTTGTCATTGATCACCGTCACCGACTCAAACATCGACGACGCCAGCTGCCGCAGGGCCAGCAAGGCCGCCAGATGATTCCGCGACGGCGTCCCGAAATCGCGCGTGCCCACGAAGATCCCGCGTCGCTCCTCGATCGGTGTCGCAAAATCCCAGCGTGTATCCTCTATGGGGTAGGGCGTGGGGATGAACTCCGTATGCCGCACCCCTGCCGCCGTGAAAAACGGCATCAGGTCCGGCGTCGTCGCGATGCCCCCGTCGACGCGCTGACAAATCTCCTGGAAAAGCTGCAGCGCCGCCGGCTTCGCGAGCTGCTCCGCGATTTGCTGCGGCCCCGCTTCCTGCCACGCAATCGCCACCGTCTTCCCTTCGCTGCGCAGTTCCATGATCGCCTGCCGGCAGGCCTTCAAGTTCCGCTGCAACAACACCAGCACCTCCTTCTGCCCCGCCGGAACCTCCTGGTCCTTGCGAAAAAATGTCCCGCCCGTGCACGCCGCAAACCCATGCCCGCTCACCGGCGGATGCGCCTGCTCACCCGGCACACCCGCGCCATCGGCAAAGTCCTGCGTAGGGTCGCTGCCCTTGGGGTTCAGCACGGCGAGTTTCATGGGGAAGGCATTCCTAACAGGCCCGGGCCGTTACCCGCAACCCCGGCGGCGAAGACAGCCCAATGAAGCTCCCCGGTTCGACGGTAATCGGTCGTTTTGGCTGGCCGCATTGGACCGCTGGGCGAAAGATAGCGGGACACAGCCCGCGCCATGGCCAGGAAAACCACGCCATCATCCACCGACGATAACCCCCTCTGGGCGATCCTGGAGAGCACCGCCGCCGAGACGGGGGAGCGTTATTTCGCGGGACTGGTGCAGCGGCTGGCGCAGGCGATGGAGACATGCGGCGCGTGGATCACGGAGTATCTCGAAGAGTCTCACCAGCTCCAGGCGCTGGCTTTCTGGATGGATGGAAATTGGATCGAAGGCTACAAGATCGACATCGCCGGAACGCCTTGCGAAGCGGTGATCGGCACAGCGAATCTGGTGCATTTCCCCGACCGATTGCTCGATCTCTTCCCGGATGCACCGCAGATTCGCGAAGGTGGATTTGTCAGTTACCTCGGCGTGCCGCTGAAGGACGCGGACGGGCGCCTGCTCGGGCACATGGCGGTGATCGATCGGGCGCCGATGCCTGATAGTCCCAAGGCCCGGGCGCTGTTCCAGATTTTTGCCGAGCGCGCAGCGGCGGAATTGCGCCGGCTGCGGGTCGAGTCGGAACTGCGGGCCCGCGAAGAAAAACTGAGCCGGGTGGTCAATGGTGCGATGGACGCGATCATCGAGCTCGACGCGCAGCTCGCGGTGACGCTGCTCAATCCCGCCGCGGAAAGGATGTTCGGTTGTGAGTCGCGCCGGGCGGTGGGGCTCGACTTCCGCGATTTCCTCACGCCGGAGGGCGGAGTGCGACTGGCGGAACTGGCCGCTGAGTTGCAGGGCGAAGGCCGCGCGTCGGCCTGGATCGCCGGCGGCCTGGACGTGACGCAATTGGGCGGCGATCGATTCGCTGCCGAGGCTACGCTCTCGCGCTTCGCCGCCGGGCGGCGCCACTTCTTCGCGCTTGTGCTGCGCAATGTGAACGATCGGCTCGAGGCGGAGCGCCGCATCCACTCGCTGGAAGTAGAGGCGGCCTGTCTCCGGGACGAACTGCAGCAATTGAACGGTCCGGAAATCCTCGGCCGGAGCCCGGCGCTGCGGCAGGTGCTGGAGGAGGTGCGCCAGGTCGCAGCCACGAACGCCACGGTTTTGATCCAGGGCGAAACGGGCACCGGCAAGGAGTTATTCGCCCGCGCCATCCATACCGGCAGCCTGCGGCACGGGGAACCCATGATCACGGTGAACTGCGCTGCGATCCCTGCGACGTTGATCGAGAGCGAATTCTTTGGGCACGAAAAAGGCGCCTTCACCGGTGCGACGGCGAAACGCGAGGGCCGTTTCGCACTGGCGGATCGCGGGACCATTTTCCTCGACGAGATCGGCGAACTGCCGCTCGATCTCCAGGCCAAACTGCTCCGGGTGCTGCAAGAGGGCTCCTTTGAACCGGTCGGCAGCGGTCGCACGCAGCAGGTGGACGTGCGCGTGGTGGCCGCGACCAATCGCGACCTGCGGCGCGAGGTGGCTGAAGGACGATTTCGGGAAGACCTCTTCTACCGGCTGAACGTGTTTCCGATCCGCTTGCCCTCGCTCCGCGAGCGACCGGAGGACATCCCATTGCTCGCGGAAGCATTTGCCGGTCGCTTTGCGAAGCGGCTCCGGGAGGAAGTGGCTCCGCTCACGCCGGAGTGCCAGGTGCGGCTCAAAGCCTACGCGTGGCCGGGCAACGTGCGCGAACTGGAGAATGTCATGGAGCGGGCGGTCATCACTGCGGTGGGCGGGCGGATGAATCTCGCCCGCGCCCTGCCGGAGGCCACCCCCGCGCCGCCCGTGGAAGGCCCGGCGGGAGCCGTCGAGCTCATCTACTCCGTCGAAGAAATGGCGGAACTGGAGCGGCAGAATTTCCGACGGGCGTTGGAACGTTGTGAGGGGCGTGTCTCGGGCGAGCAAGGTGCGGCGCGACTGCTCGGCCTGAAACCGTCGACCCTCGCCTCGAGGCTGAAGGCGCTGGGGGTGAGGCGCGCCGGATAAACGTCGAGCTCGCGAAATCTCGCGAACCGGGCTGACGAAATCTCGCAAATCGCGAAATCTCGCGAGTAAACTGCGGGGGAGAATAATATCGTAAGTGCTTTACGATAAGCAGGAAAGGATCATCGGAAGGGTGGTGGCACGCGCTCTGCAAATGGTTTCCGGCAGATTCCGCAATCCTGCCCCAAACCCATCGACCTCTATGCCTCGTAACGAAAATCCCGCCCCGCCGAAGACCGCCCATCGCCTCCTGCCGTCAACGATGAAGACCCTTTGGGGCCTGGCCCACGCGACCTTCGCGGATGGAGCCATCACGATCGTGTGCCAGGAGCTGAACGCCGTCGCGGTCGCCCTCGCGACTCAATCTCCCGATTGCGCCGAGATCCAAATGGGTCGCCCGCGTCCGACGGGAGCCCCTGAGGCCCTTCTCCATTAAACCAACCCCGACCTCTCACCAGATCCCACCACCATGAAACAAACCTCCTTTCTCCACCGCTCCGCTGTGCTCCTTTACGGCACGATTGCCTACGCGGCTTTCGTCGGCACCTTTTCCTACGCCGCCGGTTTCGTCGGCAATTACCTCGTCCCGAAATCCATCGATTCGGTGCCGACCACACCGCTCGAGACGGCGCTCCTGGTCGATGCCGCCCTGCTCGGCCTTTTCGCCGTGCAGCACAGCGTGATGGCCCGTCCCTTCTTCAAAAACTGGGTCACCCGCTTCATCCCCGAGACCGCCGAGCGCAGCACCTTCACCCTGGCGTCCTCCGTCGCCCTGGCCCTGATCTTCTGGCTTTGGCAGCCCATGGGCGGGATCGTGTGGCAGGTCGACAACGGGATCGGCCGGCTCCTGCTCCAGGCCGGTTCCGCTTTCGGCTGGCTGCTCGTCCTCGCGACGACTTTTCTCATCAATCATTTCGACCTCTTCGGCTTGCGCCAGGTCTGGTTGCAGTTCCGCCAGCGTCCGTACACCGCTCTCACGTTCGGTACGCCCGGACCTTACAAACTAATTCGTCACCCGCTCTATCTCGGCTTTCTCTTCGCCTTCTGGTGCACCCCAGTCATGAGCGCCGCGCATCTGTTCTTCGCCGTCATGACCGCCGCCTACATTCTGGTCGGCATTTATCTCGAAGAGCGCGACCTCCAGGCCGCTCATCCCGAATATGCCGACTACAAGCTCCGGACGCCGATGCTCGTGCCGCGCGTGGGCGGCAATTCCCCGGAAGTCCGCCAGCGGGTCCACTGATCCACGGCGTGGCGCCGCAACCTTCGCGACGGGCCAGGTTCGGCGTCCGCCTATTCTCACGCTCCATCCAATTCTTGATCAGTGCCCGGGCCCGTTCACACTCTGCGGCATGATTCCCCTCCGCACCCGCCGCTCCTTCCTCCAGACCCTCGCTGCGTCGGCGCTCGCCGGCGGCTTGCGAGCCCAGGACGCGGCCAAGCTGCCGCCGATTCGCGCGATCACGCGCGGGCCACGGTTCCACTGGTTCGGCTACTACGACAAGTTTCAGTTCGATCCCACGGGGCGCTTCGTGCTCGGCAACCAGGTGGATTTCGAAAGCCGTTCGCCCACGCCGGAGGACAAGATCCAGGTCGGCATGGTCGACCTCGAGGACGGGGACAAGTGGATTGAGCTGGGCGAGACCCACGCGTGGAATTGGCAGCAGGGCTGCATGCTCCAATGGCTGCCCGGCAGCACGAGCGAGGTGATGTGGAACGACCGTGAAGGCGATCACTTCGTCTGCCGCATTCTCGATGTGAAGACCGGCGCGAAGCGCACGCTGCCCGCGCCCGTCTACACCGTGAGCCCCGATGGCCGCTGGGGCCTCGCGCCCGATTTTCGCCGGCTCAACGATTGCCGCCCCGGCTATGGCTATGCCGGGCTGCCCGACCCGCACCGCGACGCACTCGCGCCGGACGACGCCGGGATCTGGAAGATCGACATGCAGACCGGCGAGTCGAAGCTGCTCATCACCTTCGCGGAAATCGCCGCCGTGCCTTGGGAAATGGAAGACGGCTATGGGAAGAATGCGAAGAACTGGTTCAATCATCTGCTCTTCAACCAGGACGGCTCGCGCTTCATTTTCCTGCACCGCTGGCGCGCCGAAGGCGAACCGATCTCCCGCTTTCACACCCGCATGTTCACCGCGAACGCCGATGGCAGCGACCGCTACGTCATCGACCCGAGCGGCTTCAGCTCGCACTTCGTGTGGCGCGATCCCGGCCACGTCTTTCTCTTCACTTATCATCCCTCGCACCAGCAGCGCTTTTATCTTTTCACCGACAAGACGCGCACAGTGGAAGCGATCGGCCCCGATGTGATGACCGTCAACGGCCACAACACCTACCTGCCCGGCACCCAGAACGAATGGGTGCTCAACGACACCTACGCGGACAAGGCCAACCTCCAGCACATCTTCCTCTACCACGTCCCGACCGGGCGGCGCGTCCCGCTGGCCGATCTCGAGAGCAAACCGCCCTACCGCGGCGAATGGCGCTGTGACACCCACCCGCGCAGCAGCCGCGATGGCCACTGGGTGTGCGTCGACAGCTCCCACAATGGCGGGCGTCAGATGTACCTCATCGATTTGCAGGGGATGATTTGAGGGCGCCTGCCGACCAGTTGTCCCGTTTTCAAAGCCTCAAGTTTAGTCGGTAGAATCACCCTGCTTTCGACTTTGACATATTGAAATGGTTGTCGGTGTTCATTTCGATGGCAGTCCAGCTTTTTCAAGTCACGACACGCCCGCTCAAAGTGAACTTGTGATTGCGGACACGCGGGGGCAATTCCCGAGATGGGCTCACTTCGCCAAGGCTTCTCATTTTTATGCTTGAGCACTGCAAGCCGCTCTTCTAGAGAGACTTCGTGACTGTGGAGAGCCGACAAGCATCGCTGTATGTGGACCTATTCGAGGAATTGCCGATAGGCTGTCACGAACTGGATGAAGAGGGCCGGATTCGCAGAGTCAATCGCAAGGAACTGGAGATGCTGGGCCGAACGATCGAAGAAATGAGAGGCAAATTTGTATGGGAGTTTGTGCGCGAACTGGAACGCCCCGCATCGATGAAGGCAGTACGGGCCAAATTGGCCGCCAAAGTTCCGTCGGGCGAACGCGACTTGGAATCGGGCGCGAGTTTTTGCCGCACGTTCGAGAAAAAAGACGGAACTACCGTTCCGATGCTGATCAGAGACCTCCTGTTTTACAGCGAACAAGGGACAGTCAAAGGCATCCTCTCGACGCTTCAGGATATCTCGGTCGCCGAAGATATCGAGCGCGCTTTTCAGGTATCAGATGCAATGCATCTCCATCTGGCGGTGCCAGTATATGTCATTCGAAAAAACAGCGCCTTGGAATTCACGTTCGGCAATCAACGCTTTTGTGATGAAGTCGGCATGACCCTGGACGAAATAAAGGGCAAGACCGACTACGACTTCTATCCGCGGGATTTAGCAGAGAAATATCAAAACGATGATCGCAAAGTATTTAATTCAGGCGAACCCTGGCAAACCATAGAAGTTCATACGCCACTGGGTGGTAGCAATCATGACGTCCAGGTGGTCAAAAGGCCCTATGAGGTCGATTCCGATGGAAAAGTGACGGAAATTCAAATCGTCTTCTGGGATATACTGGAGCGGGAACCGATCCTCGCGCAACTGGAGGATGCCGTCAAAGAGGCGCGCGCAGATTACCGTCGAATATTC
Organism: Chthoniobacter sp.; assembly: GCF_040003245.1. Lineage (NCBI taxonomy): Bacteria > Pseudomonadati > Verrucomicrobiota > Spartobacteria > Chthoniobacterales > Chthoniobacteraceae > Chthoniobacter > Chthoniobacter sp. The sequence continues at coordinate 8,178 of NZ_JBDUCX010000054.1, read as the reverse complement.
GAAGGCGCGGTAATAGGCATCTTCCAAAGCACGCCGTCCGGCCAGTACCTTCGAGTTAATCCGGCATTGGTGCAGATGTTCGGTTACGATTCCGCCGAAAGCCTTCTCGCCAAGCAAATACCGGACCTTTATTTCGACCCGGAAAAGCGGAAGGAATTCATGGTCGAAGTGACTGATAAAGGGGTAATCAAGCGTTTCGAATATCGCATCAGGCGCGCAGACGGTACGCCGCTGTGGATTTCGGAGTTCGCGCGGGTCGTGCGAGATGAGAAAGGCGAGATCCGGTGCTACGAAGGTTTCGTCGAGGACATAAACGATCGCAAACTTGTGGAAGAGCGGGCGGATAGAATGGAGGAGCTAACTACCATCGAACGCACACTCGCCTTCCATTTTCAAAATTCCCTTGGGCTCGACAATCCGGCGGTTCTGCAACTCGAAATCCGCCGAATCTTATGTGCCTTGACTGCTTCGGACGGCTTGCGGGCTCATCGCGCAATGTTCTTTCGGTTAGTAGATGGAATGTTGGTAGGCTTATGTGCCGTCGGACCAAGCAATATCGAAGAAGCGAAAATTTATGCTGACGGAGTGGGTTCGGGCGTTGTCACTTTCTTAAAAGCGATGGAAGAAATGCATGATCCGGCGTTCGTGCATCCGGATCGCCTCCACAACGAGGTATTGAGAACCGTCCTTGATCCGAGAGAGTTTGGTCAGGAAATTCATGACTTAATCCTGGATGGAACCAACCGGACGTTGGACGCGCGAGAGCAGGCCCGCGGTGCCGCCCGGCGGTTTATCGAACAACACGATATCACCCGCATATTGGCCTTTGCGGTCGAGGAGCAAGGCCCGCAAGGCCTTCTGCTGATAGACTGCTTATACGCGGGTCGAATCTTCGATATCAATCCCAGCGAGGTGATGATGTTTGCGCATCTTATACCTGGATTGCTGGCGCGATCCAAGTATGTCCAGGAAAAGCAACTTTTGCAACTGCAAGCCTTGCATGGAATCGGCGGCCAAATGCAGATTGTGGAATACAGCATTCGGGCTTTGAGACGGGAAAACTTGAGTTCCAGCGCGGCCGAATCTATATCGGAGATAGAGTCCGTCGTTAATCATGTGCGCCGGACTCTGCGGCGTAGTGCCGATATGGGCGGACGCTTGTCTCTGAAGCCGCGCCCGATCTCTATCGACGCACTTATTTCGGAAATTGCGCAGCGCAATCGGGGGGTAACTTCATTTCATTGTGAAACATCGCTCCAGGCCGGCGACACGGTGGTGGCCTGCGATCCCGATGTCCTGGCCAATATTTTCGACGAATTGATCAACAACGCCTACGCGGCGCGGCGCCAAGATCAGCCTCTGATCATATCCATCACATCGCAGGTCTGCGCCGCGGCCGAGCGCGGCGGGGATGCGAATTTGGATGAGGAGAGGAAATATGTCAGGATCATTGTGGCTGACAATGGATCGGGCATCCGCGACGATATCCGGCAGGATCTTTTTGCCCCTTTTGCGAAGAGCAGCGAACGGCGGCTATCGTTGGGTCTTCCGTGGGCCAGGCTCGTCCTTCGCTTTCAGCACGGTGACATCATTGCGAGTTCCGCCGGCGACAAAGGGGCTCGTTTCGAAATCTATTTGCCAGTAGTGGAGAGCGAATCACCCGACAAATGAATATATATATCGCGAACTTGCTTTTGGTCGAAGATGGCGAACAGCAGAGGCGCCTCCTTCGCCGGGAACTCGAGCAGGAAGGCTATGAAGTAACCGAGGCACAAAATGTCTCGGAAGCGATTGCGCACCTGGACCGCCGTGAGTTCGATATCGTTATTTGCGACATGGACTTCAACACCGAGAAGACTGGTCTCGACGTGGCCAGGACAGATCGCTTGCAATCCCCTTTTTTCCCGGGATTGAAGACTGTTTTTATCATGTACACTGCCTTTCCAAGCTACAGAGATTGCGTGGCAGCCATAAAGGCGGGAGTGTTTGACTACGTCTCAAAACTCGAGAGTGATTCGTTCGATCATCTGGCCAAAAGTTGTCGTGAAGGTCTTGAGGAAAAAAGGGGATGGACCGGTGATTCCGATGCCAATTTTGTGCGCAATAACTGGAATAGTTTGCTCGAGAAGTACGGTGAAAATTGGATCGCAGTAACGGATGCGGAGGTGATTTTCAGCGCGGATTCGTTGAGCGGTCTTTATAGCGAACTACGTAGTCGATACCCCTTGGCCAAGCCGTATATTATCCGATTGGAAGGGAAAGATTCTCATTATGTCTGAAAACCGCGGAATTGCACCCACTTCGCCCGACGAGTTCAGCCGGTTCGCTGAAAAGTATCCGTATCATGCGATACATGATGTGGACGCGTACCAAAGACCAATGTTGGAGGTGACGGTGGATAGCTTGAAGATCAACTGCATTGTCGATACGGGGGCGGATTTCGTCACGATGCCATTTGAGCATTTCCGTGGTCGTGGCTACCATTTGGACGAGAAATCGCCGGTGGACATCGGCACGGCTGCGAAGGGGCAGTCAGTGAGGGCGTATCCTCTTAGAAACTCCCATGGCAAGGCGCCCCCGATCGCGCGATTGGGAAGGTTTTATTTTCATAAACCGATTGCCATTTATTGCAGTGAAGAATTCAGGGCCAATATTTTGGGGCGAACGAGCATATTGCCTGAATACGCCTTTTTATTTGAATGTCACCGATTTCACGTTTTTGCGACCGGAGAGAAGAAGCCTCCGATGATCAAAGCCCAGGCCGGCGGACCATTTTTGCGAATTTGATACTGAGGCCGTCACATTGTTTGTTTTTTGAGGATCTTACCGCGATGAGCCGATGCATCACGAAAGTCATCTTAGCGGTCCTGCTCTTGGCTCTGACGTTTACCGCACCCGCGGAGAACGACGGCAAAATCCAAATCCTCCTCCTCGGCGACAGCACCACCGAGGCGAAGTTTCCCAAGCTGCTCGCGCCACAGGAGCCGCAGTTTGAGGATGTCATTCGCATCCTGCTCGCGGCGGAGGGGGATCTGCCGCCGACCAATGTCATCAACTCCGGGCTGAGCGGGGAGACGATCCGGCGGCTGATCGATTCGGGGCGCTATGAGAAGCAGGCCTCCAAGCTGCCGGGGCTCGACTACATCTTCATCCGTTACGGAATAAACGACCAGGCGAAGATCCCGGACTTCGAGATCAATTTTCCCCAGCATTTCCACGAGCTGCTGGCGAAGCTGCGCCGCGATCATCCGCACGCCATGCTCATTCCCATGACGGTGATCCCGTTTGCCGACGAGGAGAAGAGCGCGAAGATCAATGGGCTGATCCGCCAGGTGGCCGAAGAAGAGAAGCTCACGCTCTTCGACATTTATCCGCGATACGCGGAGGAGCTGAAGCGCGGACCGGACATGCTGAACTATCGGCGATATCCGCTGGATAAGATCCCGGAAAAGCTGCGCGAGCTGGCGAAGCCGTATGTCACGGAAGGCAAAGACCCCGCGGTGGTCGTGCTGGACAATCGGCTCGATGCCCACTTCGGCAATCTGCCGGGGTGGTATCACGACCGGCACCCGAATCTGGCCGGATATCACGTCATTGCCGATGAGACCGCAAAGTTTCTCGCCCCGGTGATCCGCGCGAAAGCGCACGAAGGGAAGTAGGGAGCGAGATATCAGGCCCGGAGGGCCGACCCGAAATTAGTCGGTCGGCGTCAGCCACCGGAAACCATTCCACGCGAGCGCCTGCCCCAGCGGGGCAGTGGAATTCTGCCGCCCTGCTGGGGCGGAGCTGTGACGATCTCTGCCTGCCCTCACTTTTTGCTTGACTTTTTACGACTGTGGTGCTAATGTGTCCGGTGTAAGGGAAGAGGTGGGTAAATGGCGTTCGGGGTATCCCGGCAGCAAAAGGAGGGATGAGGTTCTTTGACACATCTAAACTGGAGTGACGTGATGCAAATAAGATGCAATAAGGCGTCCACATTTGGCCGGGGATCTGTCGGCCGGCAGGCTTGACTGGCCTATGACCAATCCAGAGTAAAGGAGAAGCTGGTCAAGGCGGGTCAAGGCCAGTCAAGGCGGGTAAAGGTCGAATTTTTTCCGCCCGGGTCGGTCGACGCCACCAAGCGTAGGTTGCGCTAATGCCAGTTGATGGCATCTCGAAGGCCGAACGGGAAGGGGCCGCCAAGGGTAAATTCTGCCAAACGAACCCATTTTGGAGCCTCGCGTCGACGACCCGACGAGGTGCGCCCGATTCTCCTGACCGGCTCATTTTAGGGAAAACGGCGCGATTCCGCTTGGCAATGTGGGTCGCAGGGTGCCTATTGCCCCTCCTATGGGACACTGCAAAGGCAAAGACAACGTAAAGAAAACCGCACGACGCCGCCGGAAAGCGGAGGCGCTTGTCCTTGCCAAGAGCAAAGCGAAGGCGGCTGCAACGCCAGCCACTGCGGCCAAGTAGTCGCTCGCGCGGCGACGTCTTTTACACGACCGACGGCCGATGCAAGGCCTTGGCGGACGGTCGTGCCTGCGTGACTCGGAGGTGACGGTTTCTCCCAATGCCAGACCCTCGGTCAGGAACCGAGCGCCAATTCGTTGAGCGAAGGAGCCGGTGGCGGATTGCCGGCCATGTGGCGGGCGTCGATGCACTCGGCGAGAAATTGCGCGTCGCGGGCGACGCCGGAGAACCGACCGGAGCCCCAGGTGTATTGCCAGGGGAGGCCGAGGAAGTAGAGGCCGGGCACGGTGGTGACGCCGCGCTGATGCACCGGGTAGCCTTTGCCGTCGAAGAGCGGGATCTCGACCCAGGAGTAATCGGTGCGGAAACCCGCGCTCCAGATGATGGTGGTGATGTTCGCCTCGGCATAGTCGATCTCGAGCGGCAGGTTCTCGGGTTGCCAGACGGGCGTGTAGCGCGGTTCGGTCGGAGCGTCGATGCCGTGCTCGGCGATGAATTTGTCGATCGTGTTCTTGATGCTCTCGGCGACGTTGTCGGCCTGGTCGAGGTTCTGCGCGAGGTCTTCGGCGAAGGTGAGCTTCGTCCCCTGGATGTCGCGCAGGCGACCGTGGAGTTGCATCCCTTCAACGGCAAATTTGCGCAGGTCGATGTCGCGTCCGCCATCGCGGCCGGTGACGTAATGGTTGGCCTTGGCGCGCACGCGTTCCTTTTGCGGATGCTCGTGCACGGGCATGTCGTAGTAGCCGAGGTCGGCCAGCCAATCGACCACATCTTTGCCGCGGTAGCGCCGGGCAGTGCGCGGGGCGCCGCCGACGCAGAGATGCACCTTGCGACCGGCGAGATGGAGGTCCTCGGCGATCTGGCAGCCGGATTGGCCGGAGCCCACGACAAGCACGGCGCCCGGCGGGAGTTCATCGGCGTTCTTGTAATCGGAGGAGTGGAGTTGCTTCACCCCAGGCGCGAATTTCTCCGCCATGCGCGGAATGGTCGAGATCTGGTAGCCGCCGGTCGCCACGACCACCTGGTCGGCAGTGAAATCGCGGTAGCTGGTGCTGACCTCGAAGCGGCCCTGGGCATTGCGGGCGAGGCGCTTCACGATGGTGCCTTCCATCACGGGCGGGCTGAACGATTTTGCGTAGGCTTCGATGTATTCGACGATCTGGTTCTTCACCATGAACCCGTGTGGGTCGGGCCCGGCGTAGGGGAAGCCGGGGAGCTGGCACTGCCAGTTCGGCGTCACGAGGCAGAAGGTGTCCCAACGCTGCGAGCGCCAGGCTTCCGCGATGCGGTATTTTTCAAAGATGAGGTGATCGATGCCGCGTTCTTTCAGGCACCAACTCATGGAGAGGCCGGCCTGGCCGCCGCCGATGATAAGGACGGAATAATGCTGCGGCCTGGAGGAAGCAGGCGAGGAGTCGGTTTTGCGGTCAGACATGGAGTATGCGGACGATGCCGCCCGGTTCGTAGTTGCGGGTGAATTGCTCGATATCGGCGAGCTGGGACGCAGCGGAGCTGCAGGAAAAACCGAACTTGGCGCGGACGCGTTCGCTGGCTTCGGCGAGGGCTTTGCGGCTGCGGGCGAGAAATTCGCTCACGGCCATCTCCTCGCCTTGGGCGAAGTAATCGCGCACGACGGTGGAGGGCGAATAGCAATCTTTGGTGACCCCGTCGGGCAGTTCGATGGTGAAGAGGACTTCGGGCATAATGAATCAGGCGGCGCAGGCGGACTGCTTGGGCTTTTCGAAAGTGGAGAGGGTGGAGCAGGCGGCGCATTTGGCGCAGCCGGCCTTCACCGTGTCGGAGGTCATCCCGGCGGCGGAGAGCCACTCGCCGACCGGTGCGAGGACGGCGCGCATGAAATCGGCCGAAGGCGGCCGATGATCGGCGAGTGGCGTGCCACCAACTGGAACGAACGGGACGATGAAGGGATACACACCGAGCGGGATGAGGGTGCGCGCCGCGTCGTGCAGGTCTTCGATGGTGTCGCCGAGACCGGCGAGCAGGTAGGTGCTCACCTGGCCGCGGCCGAAGACTTCGACGGCGGCGGCGAACGCCTCGAGGTAGAAAGCGCGCGGCACCTCGGCCTTGCCGGGCATGATGCGCGTGCGGACGTCTTCATCCCACGCCTCGAGGTGCATACCGAGGGTGTCGACGCCCGCACGACGCATCTGGGAAAACCAGGAAAAATCGGAGGGAGGTTCGCATTGCGCCTGGATCGGCAGGCCGGTGGCGGCCTTGATCGCGGCGGCGCAATCGGTGAGCACGGCCGCGCCGCGATCATCGGTGGCGGGTGTGCCGGTGGTCATGACGACGTTGCGCACGCCGTCGAATTTCTGCGCGGCGGCCGCGACTTCGGCAAGCTGCTCCGGCGTCTTCTTTGCTATCGTGCGCCCACCTTTCAGCGATTCGCCGATGGCGCAGAACTGGCACTTCGTGGCGCTGTTGCCGTAACGAATGCACGTTTGCAGCACGGTAGTCGCCAGCGTGTCAAGCGAGTGCAGTTGCGCGATCTTCCAATACTCAATGCCGTCGGCGGTGCTCAGCCCGTAAAAGCGAGGCTGCGGCGGAAAGGAGATCTCGCACATCACTTCCTCGCCGCTGCGCAACACGGACATGCCACGGGTATCGGGCGGCGCCGCCACGTAGGGCGAGTTCGCCGCGCCGCGGGTGTGCACGGGCACCATGATGGTGGTGCCGAGCACGGTCACGGCCTTGTGGTCGGTCGGGCCCGCGCCGCCGCGGCGGCTGGCTGCGCCGGCGGCGGCATCGAGCAGGCGCAGGCCGTGCGTTTGCAGCTCAGAGAGCAGGAACTGTTTCTTCGTCAGGAGTGCCGATGGGAAGTCCAGCATAAGGAGTTTTAAGTTCGTCGCCGCCCTTGCTCCGCACCTGCGGGTGTGGGGTGCGGTCGATGTGCAGGGTGAAGATGTCGGGCCGCGCATAGTGGCCCACGGAATCCATCATGCGCTTGCGCTTGGTGATCAGCGCGGGATCGAGTTCGGCGATGGCCATGCCTTCGCCTTCGGTGATGGGTGCGCAGAGCGGCACGCCTTCCGGCGAGATGATCGCCGAGTGGCAGCCGCCGCGCAGGGCGCGCTGGAGCTTGTCGTCCGGCGTGATCGATTTGATCTGCTCGTCGGTCAGCCAGCCGGTGGCGTTGACCACGAAGCAGCCCGACTCGAGCGCGTGATGGCGGATGGTGACTTCGATCTGGTCGGCGAAGATTTGCCCGACCATGGAGCCGGGAAACTGCGCGCAGTGGATCTCCTCGCGTTCTTCCATGAGGGCAAAGCGGGCGAGCGGATTGTAGTGCTCCCAGCAGGCCAGCGCGCCGATGCGGCCGACCGCGCTGTCCACGGCGCGGATGCCGCTGCCGTCGCCCTGGCCCCAGATCATGCGCTCGTGATAGGTGGGCGTAATCTTGCGGCGCTTGAGGAGCAGCGAGCCGTCGGTGTCGAAGATGAGCTGCGCGTTGTAGAGGCTGCCGCCGTCGCGCTCATTCACACCGATGACGAGCACCATGCCGTGCTGGGCCGCCGCCTTCGCGAGTTGCTCCGTGACCGGGCCGGGCACTTCCACGGCGAAGTCATAAAGCCGCAGGTGGTCCTTCCCCGCGGCGACCGGTGGCGCGACGAAGGAGAAGTACGGGTAGTAGGGAATGAAGGTCTCAGGAAAGACCGCCAGTTCCACGCCCTGCGCGGCGGCGCGGTCGATCGCGTCGCAAACGCG
>NZ_JBDUCX010000403.1:0-3012 GCF_040003245.1 Chthoniobacter sp. | reverse complement strand
GCCGCGCACAATGTGCTCTCGTCGCTGTTCCAGGACTACGACTGGGCGGATGAAGTGCTACACGCGCGCGTGGGGCGCGACTGGTACGTGTCGCAATTTGAAAATCCGAAGGAAGCGGTCGAATGGGGCGATCGCGCGTGGTCGAAGGTGCTGATCGGCTGGAAGCAATGGAAGGACGAAGGGCTGACGCAGCATCGCAACTGGTGGCCGGATTTGTATCTCGACTGGTGCCGCGCCGAAGGGATCGAGCCGGACAAGAGTGTGCTCGCGTTCAGCGAATCCTACGAAACGAAGCGGGCGGATTTGAAAATGCTGAGCGCTTCGGCGTAAGGAGACACTAGATGGGAGGTGGCGGTGGGAAGCCTGGGGGTGGACCGAAGCGACCCGGACCTCCTGGTCTCGGACCACCTGGCCCGCCGGGACCACCCGGACCTCCAGGCCCGCCACCGGGTGGGCCATGGCGGAAGCTGTTGTCCGGTGTCCCGCGATATTTACGCGCGACGAAGGGGAACTCGGCCGTGGTGACGTAGTAGTAGATCCCGCCGGGGAATTCCGCCGTCACGCCGTGCCGTCCATTGGCTTCATCGAGATCGCCGGAGCCGGCGATGTACTCGTAGTCCGGCGTGTATTTTCCATCGTAGGTACCACCGGGGCCGCTCTCCCCGCCGGGGCGGCTGCCGCTCTTGAGCCGATAGGACGACCTCATTTTCGTGAGCGGACTCCGGGCGTTGCCGGCGTCTTGATAAGCGAGCGGTCCGTAGATGGGAAAGCCATCCGCGGCCCAGCCCACGAGCACCATGCTGCTTTCGGCGTGGAGCTGTTTGATGAGGCCGATCGGGATGCTGTGATAGTGATAGGCGCCGGTGGGTTGCACGTGGGCGTTGCTCCAATCCATCCCGAGTTGCCCGCGACCCTTGTAGATGGCTTCTTCATTCCAGATCGACCGGAAGTCGCGACGCCAGAACTCCGCGGTGGCCGGGTCGAAGCTCACGCCATTGATCGCGACGCCAAAGATCATGTGGCCGGCCTCGGTGAACATGGACGCCTCCGTCGGATGCAAAGGAACTTCGTAATGAATGCTCTGCGCACGAATCGAATTGGGGTTGCCGGGATTCGGGAAAGGTCCTGTCTCGTGATTCGGGATGGCGTTCGACTCAATGATGCGCATCGCGCCTTCCTCGCGGATGGTCACACGACTGTCCGGCAGACCGTAGGCAATCGGCTCGAAGAAGCCGGGCGGATTGTCACCGGGATCGTCGGAGTGCGCCCACGCGACGACAGCGGTGGCCGCGAGCGCGGCGACGCGCACCGAGAATCGAAATACAAATGGGGGAAGCGGGGGCATAATTTTCATGACGCGAAGTTCACTGAATGAACGCCGCGCCTGTGCACCAGTAACGCCGAAAATTGTTAAGCAATGGTAAAAGTCCGCGCGTCTCTACGTGACGCCCTTCAGCCTCTCTTTGGCCGGGTGTTAGTTAATCGTTCTTTGCCGTCGCCTCGTCCTCGTATTTCCGGCTGTAACGCACGAAGGCGAAGAACGCCGTCGCCACAGCGATCCATAGGCCGGGGAAACCGTCGAGAAAACCGCGACGCAGCACATACGCGCGGAAGAAGCGCCACCAAGGACGAAACAAGGTGGCGGCGAGCGACCAGTGTGCGCCTTCGCTCTTCTGTTTTTCGAGGAAGGCGTCCGCGAACGAGTTGATCTTGCTGACGTAGTGCCCCATGTCGCGGAACGAGTAGTGGTGCAGGTCCCCGTGCAGCGTGGTGACGGGACCCTCAATTTCCACTTTGTCATGTGCGGCGTTGCCGCCGCAGCGGCCCTTGTCGCGGCGGAAGAGGCGCAGCTTGCGGTCGGGATACCAGTCGCCGTGCATGATCCAGCGACCCATGAACCAGACCTTGCGCGCCATCTTCGCGCCGACGTAACGGTCGGCATCGCCGCTTTCGAAAAAGGTGATGATCGCCGTCTTCAGCTCCGGCGAAAGCTCTTCGTCGCAATCGAGCATGAGCACCCATGGCATCGTGCAAAGCGTGACGGCGACATTCTTCTGGTCACGCTGTCCGAGGTAATCCTGATGCTGCACCCGCGCGCCGAATTCCCGCGCCACGTCGCACGTCTTGTCCGTCGAGCCCGAGTCCACAACCACGATTTCACGCGCCAGGTCCGCCGCGCTTTGCAGGCAGCGGCGCAGGTTGCTTTCCTCGTTCAGGGAAATAACAGCGATGGAAAGATTCAGCGGCAGACCGGCCATGGACTGCCGAGCGTGGCTCGCGCAAGGCAGCCAGCCAAGCCCGTTCTCATGCGGCGGATGCCTACTGCCTTTGCACCGAAACCCGCGCCATAAAGCCGACGCGCTGCACGAATTCCTGCCACGACAGCTCCTGCCGGCTGGGATTCGACGGCCAGGGGTCGCGCAGAATGACCTTCTCGAAGATCGGCTGGTTGTTCGGCGCCACGTGGTAATAAACCGCGGTCAAGACGAGGGCATGCCCACCACCATCGGCATTGCGCAAACCGACGATGAGCGGCCACTTGTAGGCGAGGTCGCGAACGATGTCGGAGCCTTGGAGAACATACGGCGACGCTTGGATGGCAGAGTAGCGCCCTCGCACATCCGGTGCCCACCCGCTCAAGGCCGCAAGTATCTGTTGGGGCTGCCCGGGAGCATCGACCTGACCACCGAAGATACGCTGCACGACGTCTTCCTGGCGGACGCGCAGCCCGTGGTAATTCAACACCATCTGCACACACGCCGCCCAGCACCAGTTGGCCTGCCGCTGGCGGCCACCCATCTCCGGCGCGGCGGAAAACTCAAACTCCACCGAGCGCACACCGGCGACAAAATAGCCGGGTGAGATTTGATCCATGTCCGCCCGGCAGACGCCGGCGACGAAGCCGAATATCATGAGGGTGCACAGCAAGGATTTCATCGCGGGCCGGATGATGCCGGGTTTCGTCCGTCCACTCAAGCCGCCTTCCGCATCGTAAACTCAAAAACGATGAGT
>NZ_JBDUCX010000402.1:0-3014 GCF_040003245.1 Chthoniobacter sp. | reverse complement strand
CGCGCCGCGCTCTCCCGCGCGCTCACCGATCGCGGCCTGGAACTCACCACCACCGCCCGTCGCCTCGGCGAATTTCAAGCCGTGGAAAACACCTATCTCGCCATCTTCCAGGCGCTCGGCGGCCTGGGCCTCCTCCTCGGCAGTGCCGGGCTGGCGGTGGTCGTCGCCCGCAATGTCCTGGAGCGTCGCGGCGAGTTCGGCCTGCTCGCCGCCGTCGGCTTCCGTCCCGGCCAGTTGCGGCAGCTCGTCTTCGTCGAGCACCGCTGGCTCATCGTCGCCGCGCTGGTCATCGGCACCGTTAGCGCGCTCGTCGGCGTCTGGCCGAATCTCGTGCAAAAGGCTGGCGGCTTCCCGCTCCGCGAAATGGCCCTTCTGCTCGCCGGCCTCGCCTTGGGTTGTGTCTTTTGGACCTGGCTGGCCACCCGTCTCGCCCTCCGCGACAGCGGCGTCGAGGCGTTGCGCGCCGAGTAGGGTCGCTGCGGGTGTAGGGCGGGTGTCCCCACCCGCCGGGCTGCGTTTCGCCCGCCAGGGGGTGTGCTAAGCGAACTTTTCCGCAATGGAGCCAATGGAACCAATGGAGCAATGCACTTTTTCCGCCGGGTCATGCCAAACTTCCCACATGAATCCCGACATCTCCAACCATACGCGCAACGGCAAAATCGCCCACTTTCCCCAGGCGGTTCGCGAGAAACTCAATCTACGCCTCGCCGATGGCGAGCGCAGCCGCAGCCTGGTGCAATGGCTCAATTCCCTCCCCGAAGTCCGGCAGTGCCTCGCCACCCACTTCGACGGCCGGCCGATCAACGACGTCAATCTCAGCGCCTGGAAGGTGGGCGGCTTCCGCGATTGGCTGCGTGGGCAGGAGGTTCGCGCCCGGGCGCGCGATTTCTTCGAAGAGTCGGTCGAACTGGCCGAGGAAACCGCCACCTTTCCCGGGAGTTCCCCGTTGCTCGACCGGGTCACCGATCGCATGGCCCTGGCTCTGTTGCAGGTCTTTCGCCAGGAAGAGGACGCCGAGCCCGGCCGCGAGCGCACCCGTTCGATGCTGGAGATTTCCCGGGAACTGAGCCGTCTGCGCCGGGAGGGGCACCAGCGGATCGAGACAGATCTCCGGCGGGAGATCGCCGGAAAAGGAGACGCTTTTAAGGTGCCTTAAGCCCAGTTAAGGCGATTTAAGGTCCGAGATTTTTTTTGGAGGCACTGGAGGCACTGCGCCGTCAGTGCCGGGGGAACGGCTGCCTGCGGAAGCAACGGCGCGTTCCCCCCCCAGCCCCGATTCGGAACTTCCTTCCCTAAGATTGACTAAAATGCGTGGTCGTCGCGTCAATGACCTGCTGGGAATTGCGCAAAAATGTTGGCAATTCCCGCTGAAACTCGCAATTTGAAGCACTCACTCACTAAATCCAAACTATGAAATTCAAATCCCTCCTGACCCTCGCGGCCGTCCTGGCCCTCGGATTCAACGTTGCCCTCGCCGCGGACGACGATACGCCGCTGGCCAAGGAAATGAAGACGACCAACAAGAGCATCCGGACGCTCAAGCGCCAGCTCGACGACGCTACCAAGAAGGACGACAATCTCGCGCTCATCGCCACGGCGAAGAAGAGCGTCGAAGCCTCCTCCAAGCTGGAGCCGGCCAAGACGAAAGACGTGCCCGCCGGCGAAAAGGCTGCCTACCTCGACAAGTACCATGCCGAGATGAAGGATGTCGCCAAGGCTTTCGACGATCTTGAAGCGGCGGTGAAGGACGGCAAAACCGACGACGCCAAGAAGATCCTCGAGAAACTCGCGGACCAAAAAGAAAAGGGCCACAAGGACTTCAATCCTGACGATAAGTAAGCCCTTTCGGATTTACCAATTTCGGTTGACGCACAACCCCGGAGAGATTCTCCGGGGTTGTGTTTTCCAAGGCAGTTGCACGGAGCGCCACCGGCTCTAATTTGTCCCATGACCCGCCAGCACATTCTCGATCTCTATTTCATGGACGCCCGGTCGAAGCTGATCGACATCGCGGCGTTCCTCGACCGGATGGATCGCGGGGAAGGGGAGCCGGATTTCCGCCTCGCGGCCTTCCGCAAGGCCCTTGAGGAATTGCAACGCGGTGAGCCAGTGCGGGCGAAGAGCGTCCTCATGTCGCTCAGCGATCCCACCACCGAGCCGATCCCGAAAGCTCCCGGCAAAGGCGCCGTCGGCGCGTGGCCCGGCCAGGAGGCCCACTGACCATGCGTTACATCGAGCCCCACGGGCACATGGTGAGCCGCACCACGGACGACTACGAGGCGATGATCACCGCGGGCTGTCACGCCGTCTGCGAACCGGCCTTTTGGGCTGGCTACGACCGCAGCGGGCCGCAGGGCTTTTACGATTACTTCTGCCAGCTCACCGACTATGAGCCCAAGCGTGCCGCCAAGTTCGGCCTGCCGCATTTCACCTGGCTGTGCATCAATCCCAAGGAGTCCGAGGACGTGCAACTCGCGCAGGAAGTGATCGCGCTGATCCCGCAATTTCTCGACCGGCCAAATGTGCTGGGCATCGGTGAGATCGGGCTGAACAAGAACACGCGCAACGAGCTCAAAGTGCTGGAGCAGCACATCGACCTCGCGGCGCGGCACGACCAGCTCATTCTCGTTCACACCCCGCATCTCGAGGACAAATTCAAGGGCACGCGGCTCATTCTCGATGCCCTGCTCGCCGATTCGCGCATCAAGCCCGACCGCTGCATCATTGATCACGTCGAGGAGCACACCATCCAGATGGTGCTCGATGCGGGCTTCTGGGCGGGCATCACGCTCTACCCGGAATCGAAGACCACCCCGCCACGGGCCATCGACATGTTCGAAGTTTACGGCGGTCAGCGGGTGTGGCTGAACAGCGCGTGCGATTGGGGCCGCAGCGACCCGCTCGCCGTGCCGAAGACCGCCATCGAAATGCGCCGCCGCGGCCACTCCGACGAGACGATCGACAAGCTGGTCTTTCAAAACCCGATCCGCTTCCTCGAACAGAACCCCCGCTTC
>NZ_JBDUCX010000242.1:0-10148 GCF_040003245.1 Chthoniobacter sp. | reverse complement strand
AGATCCACTCAGCAAACTAAACAAACAACCGGTCCAAAAATCGGTTGCGCCTCACATCTTTCCTGCTGGTCACACCTGCGAGATGAACCTGCCCATACAAACCTCTGATGGTGGTACCGGATCCGTAGGCATCGCACCAGAAGCGGACTGGCGATATTACGTCATAAATTTCGCTGGCAACGACCACCGATGCGGCCAACTTGGAAGGGCGCTCCTTCTTCTGGAACCTTCAATTGAGTTGGGCAATTGCTTTTTTAAAGACGAGGATTTTGGAATGCGAGGTCGCGCTACGCCAACAAACCAAATCAGCACTTTCTTCTCGTCGGCGGCAATGATGAGCTTTACGCAAATCAGCGAGGATTCAATCGCGCCCACAGCCGAACTATTCGCAAAGATATCGCATTTGCAGAAGGGAGTCGTGTCTGCGGCATTAGAACGCCACGCGCAAATCCTGGCTCTGCCGCGCCATTCCGATATGGTCGTACTGGCAGCGTTCACAATTTTAGAATCCTTGATCACCCATAGTCCGAGGTCACCTTGGCACGGCGATTCGCTCAACCATCAAGTCTCGACTAAAATGGCACTACTGAACGGACGGTTCACCAAGCCACTAGATCATCCTCGAATTGATTGTTCAGATCAGAAGAGCCTCTGGAAGAAATTGTACGATTTACGAAGTGCCATTGCCCACGGGGATATCCCAGATTTTTCGAGCAAGTCATTGCGAGACTTACATAGCCGAGAATCAGCATGGGAGCTTTTATCCCAAGCGCTGAAGCGACTGCTGGTGTTATCGCTTTCGGAGTTTGAGTTGATTACGGCTCTCAAAGATTGCTAGAACGGCAGGTGCATCGGGAAATGGGGGTCAGGCGACATTTCCTGACAGCCTGTCAATAATTGTCGCCTGACCCCCATTTCCCCTTGCTATGAGAGTTGGCGGCGCGTGAGCGCCGCCGAACTCTCATAACACTTGGATCAACTTTTGGGGAGCAGGCCATTTCAACTGACGCCAGTAGAAATTGTCTACGACAGCATCTAATTTTGGATCATTGGCGTTCGCGACCCAAAGCCCGATCACTTCGCCTTGCTGATTCTTAACCTTCTGGCATTTCCGAAGCGGTGGTGGCCCCGGTTTTTTGCCCTTTTTCCAGAAAAGCACACCCAAGACCAGAAAGGCCGAGGGCGTCAACGTCAGGCCTCCGACCATGGCGATAGCTATCAGCGAGTTGCTGGTGATTGCGCGCTGCGGAAACAGAAAGATACTAACTATGAATAATGGGTACTCCCTTATTGCGTAAGGGACGGACAAAAAGAAACAAATTATCGCTAGAGGTCTCGCCAGGGGTTTCATTCAATTAGGTCGCTCACAGTCGCTCAGCTTTTCCGCCGGCGCCTCATTTTTACGAAACAGACGATCAAAGAACAGATCACTACCGAAACGGCAACAATCAACCCAACCAACCGCGGAATAATACCCCTCACTCTCGCGTCTGCTAGCATCGCAGGCGAGCCCCCGAGATGGCCGTATTGGCCACCTGCTTCCGCTTTTAGCGTCCCCTCTATCTTCAGATTCCCCTCAAAGGGAAACCAGAGAAACTTCCACTCCTCTCCGCCGGCAAAGTCGACCCATACCGCTCGCGTATAAGAAATCTCCTCTGGCCTCTGCTTAGTAGGAAATAATGCTGAAACCTCATATCCATATCTGAAGTAGCCATCTACCACCACTCTTTGGCCTGAGTAGGATTGCAATGCTGAGTCTGAAGTAGAATCGAGCTTCAGTTGAGGCGACGCACCAACTGCGCCGACAAACTGTAACAAATGAAGCAGTAGGAAGAATAACAGTATTCCACTCCTCCCGTTGCGGCATTTGAATGGAATCAGCGGCCCTCCGTTTGAAGCCGCAGTGAAACAGAGAAGAGGCACAAATCTTGACTGTTCGTAGAGATCTGACGGCGAGGTCGAGAATATCCGCAATCACTTCGCAAAGGCCTTTGCCTTCTCGTTCCCGCCATTTTGCAGGTAGGCGAGGAGGTCGAGGACTTCGTCCTGGGAGAGCGTGGTGATCAGGCCGGGCGGCATGAGGGAGACCGGGGATTTTTCTTTCTTGGCGATGTTGCCGGCGGGGATGTTTTGCTTCGCGCCGCTGAAGGGGTCGACGATGACGGTGACGAGGTAATGGTTTTCCTCGGTGACCTGGCCGCCGACCATGCTGCCGTCCTTCATGGTGAAGAGGTAGCTGGCGTATTGGTCACTGATGGTCTTCGACGGGTCGAGGATCTTGGCGAGAATATCGTGGGCGCTGAAGCGGCTGCCGACGGCGGTGAGATCGGGGCCGACGGCGCCGCCCTTGGCCAGGCCACCGGTGCCGGCGAAGAGGTGGCACTGCGCGCAGAGCAATTCGCCGAAGAGCTTTTTGCCGCGGTTGAAGTCGCGGCCCTGGTTTACGCCGGCGAGCGCGGGCTCGAGGTCGGGCAAGGTCCAGTTCTTGACGAACGGACGGGCGGGCATGAGGGGCGCGGGCTTCGGCTTCTCGATGACTTTTTCCGCGAGCGCGAGGAGCGCGGGGCGGTCGGCCTCGGGCAGTTTTTCCAGCGCGAGGTCGCGGATGCGGGCGAGGAATTTCTTGGAGGAATTGCCGCCGTGATAGTCCTGCATCTTGGCGAACCACGAGAAGTAATGCTCGCGCTGGGCAGGCGTCCACGTGCCGGCTTCGCGCAGGCAGAGCGCATACCAGATCTGCTCCGCGGGCTCGTCGCTCTGGTCCATGAGCGCGAGGGTCTTTTCCACCACATCGGGCGCGCCGAGATAGACGAGCAATTGGCACAGCTCGCGATTGAGCGCGAAGCTCTTCGCCGGATACTGCTTGCCGAGCTTTTCGATGCCGATCTGCACGAGGTCGGTATTCGGCCGGCCCTGCCGGGCGAGAGCGACCTCAATGACGCGGAGCTTGACCAGCTTCAGTTCTTCGTCGAGCGAATCGAGCGGGAATTTTGCGAGGGCCAGGAGGATGGCTTCCTGATCGTCTTTGGTGCCGACGCGGGCGAGGGCCAGGAGAGCGGTGAGAGGTCTGGGCGTCCTTCTCGGCCAGCGTCCGGTCGCGCCATTCAGGGACCGGGAGATTCTCCAAGGCTATGCGGGCGGCGGCGCGAATCTCGCGGTCGCGATCGCCCAATCCCCACCAGAGCAAATCCTTCCCGTTGGGAAGCTTCCTCCAGACATTGGGATTGGCTTTCGCCTGGGCGGCTTCCAGTTCGCGGCGCAATTCCCGACCCTCCCTGGCGTAGATTTCCTCGGTCGGGGTGCCGGTGGTAATCTGCGGGGCTTTGTCCGCGGCGCCCGTCCAACTCACCCGATAAAGCGCCGCCTGCGTGCCCCGGCCTCCCACCGTAAAATACATCGCGCCGTCTTTGCCAAATACCAGCGCGGTGACCGGCATGCCTTTGCCGCGCAGGAATTCCTCCACGTCGTCGCTCTTCAACGGGCTGGCGAGGTGATACGGCGGCACATCGTTTTGCGCGGTATAGCTCGCGTCTTTTAGGTGCATATGCACGGCGAGGATGCGGCCGAACGTCCAGTCGAGGATGAAGAACGCGCTCCGGTATCTCGGGGGGAAATTCGACGCGGTACCGAACTCGACGCCGGTCGGGCACCCGAGACCGATATTGACCACCGGGGGCAACGAGTCGGCGTAGGAGGCGGGCCATTTCGAGGTGCCTTCGCGGAAGCCGTACTCGCCACCGGGGATGATGTGCAGGATGCGCGTGGGGCGATACCACGGCAGGCCCACGTCCCACTCCATGTCGCTGTCGTAGGTGAAGAGTTCGCCGTCGGCATTGAAGGCGATGTCGTAGGGATTGCGGAAGCCGCCGGCGACGAGCTCCCATTTCGTGCCGTTTTCGTCGGTCTTGAGGATGTAGCCGTAGGGGCTCTTGACCTTGTCGAAGAAGGTGGCGACCGGGTCTTTCACTCGCGGCAGCAGATCGTCCTCGGCGTAGTTGCGATACGGGGAATCCGGCGCGGTGCCCTCGATGAGCGGCGTGGCATTGCCGTGGACGATGTAGAGCGATTTGCCGTCGGGACCGAGGGCCAGCGCGTGGGCGCCGTGCTCACCGTTGCCGCCGGGGACTTTCTTGAAGAGGGTCCAGGAATTGAGCGTATCGCTTAGCATGGAAGCCTTGAGACGGTAAATCCCCCGCCCTTCCGGGCCTTCGCCGCTGACGTAAAGCGAATCGAACGCCCAGAGCATGCCCATGGCGTCGCCCACCGGCACGGGCACTTTTTCCCACTGCGCGATGTGGCCTTGGGCATCGAGCGTGGCGCGCCAGAGGCCGCCCCACGCGTCGCCCTTCTTCATGCCCGCGCCCTCGGGCTTGCCTTGCGGGGAGATGTAGAGGCGGCCCTTGGCGTCGATGGCCATGCAGATCCACGAGCCTTCTTCCTTGGACGCGGACCGCAGCAGCTCGGCCTTGAAGCCGGAGGGGAGAGTCAACTCCTCACCGGGCGTGGAAGCGGAAGGCGGAGCAGCCTGCGCAAAGGTGAGGATGGGGCACAACAGGACGGCGGCGAGCAAGGGGAGGCGCATGGGAGTGGCGAAAGTGGGGGCCGCTAATGCAAGCCCCGCTCCGCCAGAACATCAAGCGCGACCTACCTCGCCCACGCCGGAAAGTGTCAGCGGAGTGACAGCTTCCATTGGCTTCATTGGCTCCATTGCGGAGAATGGCTATTTTTTGGAATAAAGTTTACGGGGTCCGCTTCGCGTCGAGCTGCGCCACCTTCTTGAGCACCTCCACGATGAGCGGCCGCAGATCCTCAATGTCTTCCCGGTCGGTCAGCGTCTGGATCGTCATGACCTCGTTTTTCAATTTGACGTGGTGAATCTCCCCGCCCGCAAACCAGCCCTCGATCACGATCACGTGCACGATACGATTCAGGCGCTCCTTCGTTTCCGGATCCTTGGCCGCATCTCGAAAAGCCTCAACCACCGTCCGGTCCACGAGCGGCAAAGCTCGCTCTACGGACAAAGGCGGCGTGACGTGAATCTCGATCGGCCCGCCGGTGATGCTTTGGATTTCCGCCGCTGCCCCCGTCAAGGAAACACCGGATTGAGCAGCAGCGAGACCTTGGTTCGCCGAGGCCACGACGATGAACAGTGCGCAGGCCAGAAAAGCGCCCGCCGCCGATCGGCGGCAATTGGTTTGCGTGAGCATACCTGAGGATCGCCGCCCGGGCGGCGATCGGTCGCATTAACCGCTCCCATCCGCTGGCCTGCCTATCCCCCGCCTTGTCCCGAGAGCATGCGCAGCAGGTCCGAAGCCTCCCGATAGTTGGGGTCGATCTTCAAGGCGCGCCGCGCCGCATCCGCCGCCTCGCGACCACGCCGAAGATTGGCCAGAATCGTCGCGGCGGCATAGGGGGCTTGCGCATTCTGCGAATCGAGCGCCTCGGCCCGGGCGAGGGCTTCCAGTGCCGGTCCAGCCTGCCCCGCCGCATTGCGAGCGAGACCGAGATTGTACCAGGCGCGGCCAAATTGCGGGTCCAGTTGCACCGCCTGCTCCAGTTGCCCGCGCGCCTCCGAAGAGCGATTCACCTCGGCCAGCCCGAGCGCAAAAGTGTAGCGAAGTTGCGAGTCCCGCGGCGCCAGTTTCACCGCTTCGGCGAGTTGCTGTACAGCCTCCTCGGATTTTCCAGCCATGCTCAATGCAATGGCGTAGTTGCTCCGCAGCGGCGCCGATCCGTGGTCCCAATCCACCGCCTGCCGGAAGGCGGCCAGCGCGCCCGGCGCGTCGCCGCGATCCTCCAGGTAGGTCGCCCACTGCGTCAGTCCCGTAGGCTGGTCACGATTGAAGTTCAGGTAATGCAGCAGTTCACTCCCGGCGTGTGATTCAGGATTGATCATCCGCCGCTGCCCCCACGCCGCATCGATGCGCACCGAGCGCGACGGGTCGGTGAGCAGAGCCGCCGGCACGCTCGTTTCCCCCGTCGTCGAGTTGGACACATTCATGGCCAAAGCCCTCGCCGCCATGCCGCGCACCATTTCGCTCGGATCTTTCGCCGCACTTTCCAGCGCGGCCAGCACGCCCTCCTCGTGGATCGAGCCACGTAACAGATTCGCCGCCACCGCGCGCCAGAACGGATTCTTCTCCTCGCCCAGCATCTTCAGTAAATGGGTGTGCGCCCCCGGTGCCGCGGCGCGGGCCTGCGCCACCCACTGCGCACGCGTCCGCGTCGGGCGATTCATCTTGTCGCCATACCATTTGTTGCAGGCCTCGAGTGCCCAATCGGCGGTCTTGTCCGCATGGCAGCGGTTGCAGGAATTCGGGATGTTGTGCTCCTTCGTGAGCAACGGATCGGGAATCGTGAATCCATGGTCGCGCCGCGCGTGACGCTGCATGTAGGTCGTCTCCGGCATGTGGCAATCCACGCACCGGCTTCCCGCCGTGCCCGCCTTGTGAAAGCTGTGATCGGGATCGATGATCTGCGGCGCCACCGCCACCGTTGGCACCACGGCCACCGGCGTGCCGTGACACCGCATGCACAGCGCGTTGCCCTCCACGACGTTTTTGCTCGTGTGCGCATCGTGACAATCCATGCAGCGCACCCCCGCTGCGTGCATCTTGCTGCCGAGGAACGACGTGAACTCGTAGTCCTCGTCGTGCACCTGCCCATCGGGATAAAACAGCTCGCTGTCATCCGGAATGCTCAGCCCAAAGTGATCGGAGAACTTGTCGCCCGGGACAAAATCGCCCGTCAGTTCCACGCGCCGCGCATGGCACATTCCACATGTATCGAGCATCTGGTCGCGAGATAGCTTCACCAGCGTCGGATCACCCGTCTTTCCCAAATCGACCTTCTTCTCTCCCGCACTCGGCGCCTGCTTCGCCGCGTACGTCTTCTGCCAATCCACATGCGCCCGCATCGGCCCGTGACACGCCTCGCAGCCGACCGTCATCTCCGCCATCGCCGTGTGATAGCTGTCCTCCTTCACGTCATAATTTTTCCGCACCCGTGTATTGTGACACGAGGCGCACATCTGGTTCCAAGTCATCCCCCGCCCCGTCCAGTGCCCCCATTCCCCCGGTTGCCGGTCCTCATTGCCATACACGTCGAACCACTCCTGCTTGTGCGGGTCCCAAGCCAGTTCCGTCGACTGCCAGCGTCCGCCTGGCCCCGCGACCAAAAACTGCCGCACGGGATCCACCCCGATCACTCGGTCCGGCGTGAAATTCTCCTGCGGTGACTTCAACCCCGCTGTGGTTAGGACGAATTTCCCGTCCATGACGTGCGCTTGTGAGACTAGCGTCCCCGCCTTGATCTCCTTCGGTGGCTCAAATGCCACGCCATCGAGCTTCGCGTCCACCTTCCGCTCCGCGAGTTGATGATGCGACCCCTGCCATTTGCCAAACTCCGCCGCATGACAATCCCGGCAGGACTCCGACCCGGCATACCGCGGCATCACCTTCGCCTCGGGCTCCAGGGAAAACTTCGCTGCCGGTGTCGCCGCGGGCTTCCCATCTCCCGCCGGAGGATGCGACCCGTGGGTCATCAGCCACCAGGCGGCCAGCCCAATCAATCCCAGGCAAAACAAGGCCAGCCAAACGCCCAGGACCCGCTCCCAAAACAGGGTCTTGGCGTCGGCCTTGGACGGACTGGAATTCGAATCGGAGGTCGGGGGCTTTTTCTTGCGGCGGCTCATCTCCTCGCAGTGTGGCAGACCACGCAAGCCCCGTCACCTCCGACGAATCGCCATCCGGACGTTTTCCACGCAATCCGCAAACAAAACATTGCCCACCACAGCGCGCCCGACGTAAGCACTCGGCGCGCCTCCCATCGGAATGATCATCGCCCGCTTCCGCACTCTGCTGCTCATCACCTGGGGGACACTCGTCTTCTCCTCCCACGCCGCGAAGCCCACTTCGGCCAAAGCCGAGCCCGCATCGCCTGCTCCCCCACAGGCCACCGCGCCCACCTTCGCCATGGCCGCACCGCCGGCCTGGGTGCGGCCCTACGCGCCCGACACTACTCCACCCACCAATCCCGATAGCGACGGCATTTCCTACCTGCTGGTCGATGTCCAGGAGAACCTCGGCCAGCGCGCCTCCTACTACCACGAAGCGCATCTCATCACCTCCGACAACGGCGTCCAGAATGGCGCCGCCATCGGGGCCTCATTCGATCCCTCTTACGAGAAGCTGACCCTCCACACCATCCGTATCCTGCGGGGCGGGCAGGTGCTCGACCGCCTGGACCGCTCCCAAGTGCGCCTGCTCCAGCGCGAGCGCGAAGCCGAATCCTTCCTCTATGACGGGGCCTTCACCGCCCAGTGCCAGCTCGAGGACGTACGCGTCGGCGATGTCGTCGAATACGCCTACACCGTCGAGGGCGCCAACCCCGTTTTGCGCGGGCATTACTTCGCCTCGTTCGCCACCCAATGGAGCATTCCCATGCGCCGGGCCATCGTGCGGTTGATTCGTCCCGCCAGGCAACCCCTCCACTTCCTCGCCAAGAACCGCACCATCACGCCGGCCATCACCACCGATCACGGCGTGACCGAATGGCTCTGGGATGAATCGAATGTGCCACTCCACCACGGCGATCCCAATCCTCCGCGCGGCTACAATTCTTTCGGCATCGTGCAATTCAGCGACTTCGCCGACTGGCCGGAGGTTGTCGCTGGGTCGTGCCGCTCTATCGAGTCGAGACGCCCAATTCTCCCGACCTCGACCAGGAGCTTGCCCAGTTGCGCGGGTTGACCAGCGACACCGAACGCATCGTTGCGGCGCTGCGCTTCGTGCAGGAGGATATCCGCTATCTCGGCATCGAATCCGGCATCGGTTCGCACCAGCCCACGCCGCCCAGCGAAGTGCTGCGCCGGCGCTTTGGCGACTGCAAGGACAAGACGCTGCTCCTCGGGACTCTGCTGCAGCAATGCGGGCTGAACGCCACCCCGGCTCTCGTCAGCAGCAGCCGCCGTCAGTACGTCGCCGACCGGATACCTTCCCCCGGTTTATTCGACCACGTCATCCTGCGCGTCGAGAATGGCCACGACGTCTGGTGGCTGGACGCGACCCGCTCCACCCAGCGTGGACCGCTCTCGCAGCTCTACGTCAGCAATTTCGGCTATGCCCTGGTCCTGCGGGCCGGCACCCGCGATCTCACACCGTGTGGTCCGCCGCCCGCCTCGTTGCCGAAAAGGAAAGTCGTCGAAAACTATCGCGTCGCCAAGCCGGGCGCGGATGCGCGGCTCGACGTGGTCACGGAATGCCGGGGGCTCTCGGCGGACCTGGCCCGCTCGTTCTTCCAGACGAACAGCAAGGAGAACGTGCAGAAAAACTACCTCCAGTTTTACGCCCGGCGTTACGCCCGCATCCACGCGAGCGAGCCGATCTCCTACGAGGAGTTGCCCGGCGAAAATGCCTGCCGCGTGCAGGAGCACTACGTCATCCCCGATCTCTGGCAACTCGCCGACGACAAACTAAGTTATCATTTCACCGTCCGCCCGAGCGACGTGGAAGGCGAGATGGGCACGCCGGGCACCACCGAGCGCATCGATCCGCTGGCCATCTCCTACCCGGTGGATACCACTCAGGAAATCCATGCGGAAATGTTCGAGGACTGGGCCTTCAGTGCGGCGCAACGCGAAATCACCAACGCCTTCTTCCACTTCCAGCATGAGTCCAAGGGCGAGGGACGCAACATCCGGATGCTCTATTCGTACCGCAGTCTCACCGACCAGGTGCCCGTCGCCGATCTGCCCGCCTACGATGCCGCGCTGCGCAAGATCCAGGAGCACGTGGGCTACGTCTTCACCTATCACACCCCGCAACAAGCGAGCGCCCCGGGGAAGACCGATCCCGCCACCCTTGCCCAGGAAGCGCAGTTCAACTGGCCCATCGCCCTGCTGGTCGCCACCATCCTCGCCGCCGCCGTGGCTTTGGCCGTGCGCTACTCCTTTGTGAGCCGGCTGCCGTCGCCCCGCCCCCCTTCTCTCCACCATCCCGAGCTCGAGGGCCTTGGCGGCTGGCTCATCCTGGTCATGCTCGGCCTCCTCGCCCGGCCCATTGCCTTCCTTGCCACCGATGTGCGTCTGTATCCGTCCATCTTCCATCTGGGCGCCTGGCACCGGCTCACGTTCATCGGCGAGGCCGCCT
>NZ_JBDUCX010000241.1:0-10153 GCF_040003245.1 Chthoniobacter sp. | reverse complement strand
CTTCCTCATCGCCCAGTGCAAGACCAAGAGCGGCTCGGTCCTCGGCGGCGCGCTCCTGCGCCCACTGGTCTGGTGGTGGTGTGCCGCCAATTTCTCCGCCGACTGGCTGCTCAAATTCGCTGAGCTCTTTGGCATTCCCAAACCGAAGGCGGGCGAAGCGACGCTGGCGGATACGAAAGAAGAAGCGTCCATGCCCCCATCGGAGATGGATTCTTCCGCGACCGGCAACTCATTTCCGTTCCTCGCTTGGGACGCTGACAAGCACCCTCGCAATGCTATCGGCCAATTCGCGCGCACCGCAAGCGACACTACCGGGTCTAATGGGCCACGCGGCAACACAACGGAGAACATCCAAAAAGCCCATGTCGACCCGGGCGTCAAAGACATGCCTGTTGAGAAAGTCAAAGACCACTACAGAACTTTTGTCAAACGCAGCACAGAGATCTACGAACAAAACAAAGCATTTCTGGAGAATAACTTATTTTCCACGGCCGTCGGCAGGCCGGACACAGTTGCGATCGATAATCACGGGGATATAAAGAAAACTCCGAAAGTGGACCCCGCTGCGCTCAAGTTATGGAAACAAATCTTTCTTGACGACGGCACGACCAAAACCGGTGAGAAAGAAAAGAATCTTGGAGAATGCGTCTCACTCGTAAGCAACCTAACCGGAATCACACCCGACAGGACAAAATGGCGTCCCGGTGCGAGGGTTGTCGACTCCGACAATATCAAACCCGGGACAGCGATAGCCACCTTTAACGACAAAGGGGTTTATGACCCAAGGGACAATCCTCACGCAGCCATCTTCATATCGAAAGGGACGAATTCCGAAGGGAGGGATTACATCCTCATACTCGAACAGTTCAATCCGGGTCACAAAGCGCGACATCCTCAAACCCGCGCACTATTTCTGGCCCCCGAACCAAGTGATCCCAGCAAAAGAGACTACTCAAATTGCTCCAACTATTTTCACGTTATCGAAACGACATAGAATTCCGCACCGTGTTCCAAAATCGACCGGTTTGAATTTGGTTCGCATTTGTCTCGATTTAAAACCAGAATTGAACAAAATCACCGGAAGATGAAACGGCTTTTCTCCCCAGGTTTTGCTCTGCTGAGCTTGTGGGCTCTTGGCGCTTGTTCCACTACCAATCACGCGTTCATTGGAGCGGCCACTGAGACAGCTCCTCCGCGACAATTGCATTCTAATGCAGACCATCCTTGGTGGGGGGGGGGCTAACAGTGTTGTGACCGGACGAATGCTCAAAACCCGTGCGGAATTGCTGTTTGCCATCAATATCTGGATGAAGCAATTCCACCAACCGGAGTTGACAGTGAACGATCTCATCGTGCGGATTGCCGATCAACAGATCGAGCGCGAGCCCATTCCGCGCGCCGAATATATTTTAGAGCGTATCGTAAAAAACCGGCGGTTCGATCTTCCGGTAGATCTGTGGATGAACCAATGGGAAAACATGACTTTGTCGGAGCAGTATTCTTCCAACGACCGAATTTCTTTACCAGCACACTATACGCTTGCAATACGCGTTCTCAATGTCCCTTGGGATTCTAGTCTGGATAGAGACGGAAACCAACTCAAGGTCGACTTCACGAAGGTTCCGATTGCCTACGCGTTTTCCGAGGAGAAAGGCGTAGTTAAGACGAAGCGAAAACCCAACAGGAAACACGTTACTGACAAAAGGGCGCAGATGCCGTAGAGAAACGATAGCTAGACGACACGCTACGCAATCTACGCGAGTGCCGGACGGGAACTGAGAAACGAAAGCCGATTGAGGGTAAGTTCTCGCTTGAAAATGATTTTAAAAGCCATGCCTATTTGAGCCCAATCCCCCGCCTACCTCCGCCTCTACAACTGTCTTCAAATGGACTATCATTCCAGCATAGAAAAATTGCCGGGGGAGAATTGCCTACAGGCTCCATGGCTACGGATGGCACGGACTTCCCGCTTTTGTTCTGACGGTCGCCGTTTGGGAATCTTATCTTAATCACTGCTTTTTTAGCGTCTGGGCGAAAACCTTTATAGGCGAAGAAGCCTACGAAAAGGGACAAGCCCTAGCGGAGGATGTAGAAAGGCTAAATGTAAGAGGAAAGGCTCTAATGGTTCCATTGCTTAGAGCGTGTTCTGCACTTTAACGAAGGAGAGACTGAAGCATGAGAGTGAGGAAAGCCAGCCAGTGCAGCCCGGCGACGGAGGAAGGCCAGCAGAGTGGCAGCGCCACTCCCCAAGGCGACCTCCTCGTCCTCGGCCAGACCCTCACCACCGACACCGGCGGCATGGGCCGCGGCGGCGGCAGCCACGCCCTCGGCTAGGTCCACGCCGATGTCCGCTCCGGCATCATCGACGCCGCCGCGAAATTCGCCGCCGCAGTCATCGAGCAGCAACTCATCCCCTCCATCCTCCGCCTCACTCCAGTTCCCGCTTCTGTACCAGACCCTCGGGAAAGAACACCTTGCGGACTTCGGGTGATCGGCTTCCCCCGTCTGTCAGGTCGGTGCCCGAACGATGGTTCAGTCGTTTTCCCAGTTTCTGAATACAGAGGCACCTTCCTATTTTAGCGGGCAAATTGAATAAAATCTGCTTTCGCGTGTCTATTTATTAACGGCATTAACAAATGCTGTGACCGGCTCCCGATCACGAATCCGGCACGGCGCCGGACTGCAGTATGAACAAATCAAAAAACCACTTCCGCCCGATACAGGATTTTGTATCCGAGGAGATGGTGACAGCTCTGCTCAACAAGCCTTGCTTCGATTTCAACGAACTGTTCGAGGTCGTCCATGCCCGGTTGCGCACCCGGAATGCCGCCAGCAGCGGCAAGGAGATGCTGCGCCTGCGCATCTACGAGAAGCTCCACGTCCTCGTCGCCCAAGGCTTGGTCAAGAAAGACGGCAAGCAATACTCCGGCGTGCCCGCAGCTCTCCGGACTCGCGCCGCCGAGATGACCGCGGCCAAAGCCCGGCTGCAACAGCGGCGGCAGGGCTCGGTGTTGCATAGCGAGTGACGCGTCGATTTCAGTTTCGGCAGCAGCGGTGCAATTCTGCGGAAGCCCGGCAATAAACCGGGCGAGGTTCAAATCCTCAGCCGCTACCGTTTTCTCAGTCTCATCACGCAGCGTATAGAGCATCTGCCAACAGTAGTTTCGGGATCACTGGCCCGGAGGGCCTCCGGCGTCCAAAGACCGTTCGGATTCGGCGATTACTTGGGCAGCCGCTCCAACCGCCGTGGCGCCTGGACAAAAGATAACCCGCGTTGCGCGCAATTTTGGGGGGCGCGCAACGCGGGTCTCGAGGAGGAAAGCAAAGCTTTCGGGAGAAATTATCGTTTGCTGAACTGGAAGCGCTTGCGGGCGCCGGGCTGGCCGGGCTTCTTGCGCTCTTTCATCCGCGGGTCGCGGGTGAGGAAGCCTTCCGCCTTGAGCGGGCCACGCAGTTCGGCGTTGGTCTCGGTCAGGGCACGAGCCACAGCGAGACGCACAGCACCGGCCTGGCCATTGATGCCACCACCGGTGGCGTTGACCGCGAGGTCAAACTGGTTGACGACCTTGGCGGTTTCGAGCGGCTGGAGAACGGTGTTCTGCAGGGCGGTCGTCTTGAAGTATTCCTCGAAAGGACGGCCATTGACCACGATCTTACCCGTGCCGGCCGACATGCGGATGCGAGCGACGGCTTCTTTGCGGCGGCCAGTGGCGATATATTCTTGGGGCATGGAAATGAAAAATTAGACGATCGAGGTAACGGGAGTGGGCATCTGCGCGGCGTGCGGATGGGCGGCGCCCTTGTAGACTTTGAGCTTCGTGTAGACGGCGCGGCCGAGCTTGTTGTGCGGGATCATACCCTTCACGGCGTGCTCGACGAGCAGCTCAGGACGGCGGGCGCGGCGGGACTTGACGGTCTCGCTCTTGTGGCCGCCGACATAGCCGGAGAAGCTCATGTAGGACTTCTGTTCTTCCTTCTTGCCGGTCACCCGGACTTTCTCGGCATTGATCACGATGACGAAGTCACCGGTATCGCAATGCGGAGTGAAGATGGCTTTCTCTTTGCCGCGCAGTAGATTGGCGGCTTTGGCGGCGACGCGACCCAGCACTTGGTCGGTGGCGTCGATCACCCACCATTGGCGGGCGACTTCGTTGGCTTTGGCAGAAAATGTCTTGGTCATTACGTTCGGGTTCCCAGTGGAAAAGGGTGCGCAAACTAGTGGGCGGGTTGCCCAGTGTCAACGACTTTTCCACACAGATTTCTCAAACCTGTCGCACTCTAGCAAATCGGCCGCCAAAAGGCAACTTCCCCGCTTGACCGGCTGGGGCTGCATACGGACTCTCCCCGGCGCCATGGCGACCGCTCTTTCACCGCAACGTAATCCGCCAGGCCCGGCCCCCTGGCACGAGGTGACCGGGGCGGATGGCGCGGTGCGGCCGCTCTATGGAGCGCTGCTGGAGAACCTGGGCCGGCTGCGCACGGCCGACCTGCGCGCCCTGGACGACCGCATGGCGGCGACGCTGCGGGAGATGGGCGTCAATTTCGACGTGATCCGGAACGACCCTTGGGGGCGGCAGCCGTGGACGTGCGACCTGCTGCCGCATATCTTCGCCAGCGAGGACTGGGCGCTGCTCGTAGCGGGCTTTCGGCAGCGGCTGCGGGCTTTCGAGTATTTCCTGGCCGACGTTTACGGCAAACGCGAGATCCTGCGCGCCGGGGCCGTGCCGATCCACGCGGTGCTGGGCAGTCCGCATTTCCAGAATGCCTGCATCAATCTCCCCTGCCCCCGTGGCGCCTACCTGCACCTGAGCGGGATGTGCGTGGCCCGCGATGCCCGGGGAGCGTGGCAGGTGAAGCATCACCACTTCGGGCACGCGACGGGCATTTCCTACATGATGCAAAACCGCCGGGCGCTGGCCCGCGTGCTGCCGGATATTTTTCAAGACACGGCGGTGCAATCGCTGGCGGAGATGCCCCTGGCGATCATGGAGCGGCTGCGCGAAACGAGCACGAGCCGCGGCGGCGAACCCGCGGTGGTGCTGCTCTCGCCCGGCGCGGGCAGCGCCGTCTCCAGCGAGCAGAGCTTCCTGGCGCGGCGCATGGGCATCCCGGTGGTGCAAGGCGGCGACCTGCTGGTGCTCGACGATTGCGTCTACCTGAAAACCGTACGCGGTCTGGAGCGCGTGGATGTGATCTACAATCGCGTGGCCGATGTGTGGATCGATCCCCTCGCCTTTCGCTCGGATTCGCGGCTCGGCGTGCCCGGGATGGTGCATTGCCTGCGCAAGGGCACCGTGGCGCTGGTGAATGCGGTGGGGACGCAACTCGCCGATGACCGTTCGCTGCTGGCTTTCGCGTCGCAGATCATTCGCTTTTATCTCAACGAAACGCCGGTGCTGCCCACGGTACCGACCCACTGGCTGGGCGATATCGACCAGCGCGAGATGGTGCTGGAGAACCTGGAGGCCTATCGCATCCGGCCGATTTCGCGGGAGGACACCTCGGGCTCGTGGGAGCGGGCCGCCGTGCGCGACGATGAAGTATTGCGGCAGGAAATCCGCAAGAACCCGAGCCATTTCGTGGCCCAGCCGCGCAGCGAAGGGGCGCCCACCATTTGCTTCGATGACGGGCAGCGCGTGGAGCATCCGCAGGATCACATTCTTTTCGCCGTGCGTAGTGGGGCGGATTTCGATGTCTTTCCCGGCGCGCTGACGCGGGTCTTTTCGCGGACCGATCCACGCGGGGAATTTGGCTTCGGCTGGACGAGCAAGGATTCCTGGGTGCTCGCGGACGAAAGCACGAACGCGCTGCTGCCCACGCTGTCCCGCCGGTCGCCGCATGCGGACTTCGTGCCGCGGCAGGTCACGAGCCGGGTCGCGGAATCGTTTTACTGGATGGGGCGCTACCTCGAGCGGGCGCATCACCAGGCGTATTTGATCCAGGTCGTCGAGACGCTGGAGACGGAAGAACTCAACACGGCCGAGCGGAAGGCGTATCGGCCGGTGTGGAACCGCCTGCTGCCGCCGCTCGAAAAGAGCGCGGGGACCAGCCGCCGCAGCATCGCCAACCGCCTCGACCGCTACCGGCTCGTGCTGCTCCCGGAGCCGGGGAGCGTGGTGAGCACTTTTCTCCGGGCCATGCACAATGCGGAGAGCGTGCAGGATTCGCTCAGCCCGGAGGCCTGGGCGACGCTCAGCGAACTGCGGCTGCGCTTCCAGCGCACGCGTTATCGCGACGGGCTGACCGAACCGGAAGCGGTGCGGCAGACGCGCAAAATGACGGAGGCGGTGACGCAATTGATCCCGCAATTCTTCGCCATCGCGGGCAACACCATGCTGGCGGACGACGGCTGGCGCTTTTGCGAGATCGGGCAGTCGCTGGAGCGCGCGGTGATCACGGCAAATTCGGCGCTCTCGCTCAGCGGCACGCTGGCGGCCCTGCCCGGCAAGACCAAGGCCCAGGCCAGCGAGATCGAGCTGAGCGTCTTTCTCCGCATGCTGGGGTGCCGCGATGCCTATCGGCGCATTTTCCAGATGCGCGCCGAGCCAATCCCCGTGCTGGAACTGCTCTGGCAGCATCGCGAAGTGCCGCGCAGTGTCTTGCGCTGTCTCTCGAAATGCGGCGCGCTCCTGCGGGAGAGTCTCGCCTCGGAAATGCCGGAGCAAGCGAGCGCCCCGCTGGCCATCGAGGGGCTGGTCCACCAGATCAAGCGCGTCGAGTGGCAG
The DNA here is from genome assembly GCF_040003245.1 of Chthoniobacter sp. Classification (NCBI taxonomy): domain Bacteria; kingdom Pseudomonadati; phylum Verrucomicrobiota; class Spartobacteria; order Chthoniobacterales; family Chthoniobacteraceae; genus Chthoniobacter; species Chthoniobacter sp. The sequence continues at coordinate 3,428 of NZ_JBDUCX010000241.1, read as the reverse complement.
GCGTTTGTCGGCACGGCGCAGGATGAGGATCAGCCCGGGGCCAAATCCAGCGAAGCGCCGCACGTGCGAGAGGAGGAGCTCGAACCGTTGCTGGGACGGCTGCTGCAATCGACGATGGACGTGCACACGGTGATTGCGGATAGCTTCTTGAATCATCAGGCGCGGATCGCGCAGGTGACGCAGCCGCTGTTGCGAGGGTTCTAAGTCGTTAATTTCGCTCTTTGGTCGCGCGCTTTCGCGGGTTACACCGGGGTTATGCGTTTCCTCCTGCCCCTGTTTCTCTCCGCTGCGCTGGCTTTGGCCGCAGATGATTTTGTCGAGTCGCCGCTCCATCGCGAGAATCCCAATGTGCCTCACGGCACGGTGACGAAGATGCCCGCCTGGGAATCGAAGATCTTCCCGAACACCACGCGGGATTGGTCGATCTATGTGCCGGCGCAATACAAGCCGGAGACACCGGCGGCGGTCATGGTGTTTTTCGACGGCCATGATTATGTGAACGTGAAGGGGCATTGGCGGGTGCCGATCGTTTTCGACAACCTGATCGCCAGCGGCGATATGCCGGTGACGATCGCCATCTTCATCGATCCGGGGCAGGACAAATCGAAAGAGAAGCCGCAGAGCGCGTGGAAGAACAGCAATCGCAGCCTCGAATACAATTCGCTGGGCGAACGCAACGCGAAGTTCCTGCTCGAGGAGATCCTGCCCGAAGTGGAGAAGACGTATCGCCTTTCGCCTGACCCGGAGCTGCACGCAGCGTGCGGGGCGTCCAGCGGCGCCATTGCCGCGTTCACGGTGGCGTGGGAACGGCCGGACGCATTTCGCAAGGTGCTCTCGACGATCGGGAGTTTTGTAAACCTGGCGGGCGGGAATGCTTATCCGTCCTTGATTCGCAAGACGGAGCGCAAGCCGATCCGGGTCTATCAACAGGACTCGAGCGGCGACCTGGACAATCCCTTCGGCAATTGGCCGCTGGCCAACCAGCAGATGCACGCGGCGCTGAAGTACATGGGCTATGATGCGCGGTTTGATTTCGTGGAGGGCTATGGGCACAACTCGAACTACGGCGGCAGTGTCTTCCCCGAGGCCCTGAAGTGGCTCTGGCGCCAGGACGCATCCAAGCCGGAAAAATCGAACGGCAAAGGCGATCTGGCGGTCGACATGACGCTGAATCGGTTGCTGATCGAGGGCGAGGACTGGAAGCTCGTGGCCGACGGGCTCATCTTTGCCGATGGGCCGTGCACGGATGCGGACGGCAATTTTTACTTCTCCGATATCAAGTTGCCGGCCATCTACAAAATCGCGGTCGATGGCACGAAGACGAAGCTGGCGGACGATCTCGGGAGCGGCTTGAAGTGGGGCCCGGACGGGAAACTCTACGCCTGCCAGGGCGCAAAGAAGCGGCTCGTCGCCTTCGACCTGAAACAGAATCCGCCGGGGGTCGAAGTGATCGCCGAGGACGTGAATCCGAACGATCTCGTGGTGACTTACAAGGGCGACATTTATTTCACTGCCACCGGCAAGCACGAGGTGACGCGCGTCGCGGCCAAGACGCATGAGATGAGCGCGGCAGATGTGGGGATCACGGCGCCGAACGGGATCACCCTTTCGCCCGACGAAGGGACGCTGGCGGTTTCCGATTACCGCGGGGAGAATGTATGGACGTTTCGCGTCGAGCCCGATGGCAAGCTGACGGCGAAAGGACCCTACATGACGATGCGGCGACCGGTGGACCCGAAGGGTGAATTCACCTTCAACGAACCGCCGCCCTACATGAAAGTGGCGGGTGGAGATGGAATGGCGATGGATGTGCAAGGGCGCTATTACGTGGCGACGACTCTGGGCGTGCAGGTGTTCGATCCGACCGGGCGGCTGTGCGGCGTGCTGCCGAAGCCGCAGGCGGACAAGCCGCTGACGAGCGTGATGCTGTCGGGAGCGAATCGCGAATACCTGTATGTGACCAACGGGGACAAAATCTACCGGCGGAAGGTGCAGGCACAGGGGGCGGTGTTCTACCAGACGCCGCACTGATCGGCGGTGCGGAGCTTTCGTCCCTGCGGCCCTGCTTGCCTCGGGGCAGCACGTCGCTAAGGTATGGACTTGCCATGGCGTCGTTGCTCATCCCCTCTACGCTCTTTTTCGCGCTTCTCCTGGCGAGTGCGGCGGCGCAGGAATTGCCGAAGCGGTCGGGACCGGCGGACTTCGATCCGTCCGCACCGACGTTGATGCTCAATGACCTGCCGTCGGTTCCGATTCCGCCATCTTCTGGGGATTTCGCAGCCAACTCGAACCAGCCGCCGGCGGATGTGGCCAAGCTGGAAGGCGCACTCGAACGGGCGAAGAAGAATGCGGCTTTTCGCGAGCGGCTGTGCAAATCGGGCGTGCTCTCCAAACTCGAAGCCGAGCAGGGCCAGATGCTGGTTTTCCGGTTGACGAAAGACCTGGCCAACGCGCGCCTCGCAGCGGCGAAGTGGGAAACTGAGGATCAAAGCAAAGCGCCTCCGAAAGATGACGCGGCGAAGCAGGCGCTGGCCGACGCCGAGGCTCGACTCGCGGCGGCGAGATCCTCCGCGCAGGATGCAATGACCAAGTGGGAGCAGGCGCAGCGGGCCGCGGCGGAAATTCGCGTGCAGCGCGAGCGTATGCTAATGGCCCTCGGCGCGGGCTCGAAGTCTTCGTTGAAGCGGGCAGAAGCGGCGTTGCAAAGCCTGACCGCGGCTCCGGCTCACTAACGCGCGGTCACGGCGACAGCCGCTCGATCTTCCACGCTCCGTCCGGCTGGCGGGTGTAGCGCAGGCGGTCGTGGAGGCGGCTGCGACGGCCCTGCCAGAACTCGATGGTCTGCGGGATGACGCGATAGCCGCCCCAGTGGGGCGGCAGCGGGATTTCTGCGCCGCCGTATTTGGCGAGGGCGTCGGCGAACTGTTTCTCGAGTTGCTCCCGATGGGCGATCACTTCGCTTTGACCAGAAGCCCACGCGCCGATCTGGCTGCTCTCGGGACGCGAGTGAAAATAGGCTGCGGACTCCTCGCGCGAGGTCTTCTCGATCGTGCCGGTGACATTCACCTGGCGCTCCAGCGCATTCCACCAAAAGGTCAGCGCGGCACGGGGATTGGCGGCGAAATGCTGTCCCTTCGCCCCCTCGTAGTTGGTGAAAAAGGTGAACCCGCGATCGTCACAAATCTTGAGCAGGACCGTCCGTGTCCACGGCTGGCCAACGGCATCGACGCTCGCCACGGTCATGCCATTCGGCTCGAGGAGCTGGCGATCCACCGCCTCGTGAAGCCAGGCATTGAATTGCTGGATCGGGTCCGGATCGAGATCGCTCCGGCGCAAGCCCCGCTGGGAGTAGTCCTGGCGGAGGGCGGCGAGTTCAGCAGGAGAAAGCATGGCGAATGTTTGAAGGGTGATGTTTGAAGTTTGATTCA
>NZ_JBDUCX010000401.1:0-3022 GCF_040003245.1 Chthoniobacter sp. | reverse complement strand
GCCTTCGCGTCCGTCCCCATCGGCGTCTTCTATCGCTACTCCCAGGAGCGGCTCTCGCTGGCCTGGCGGCGCTGGCTGACGCAGCACCTCATCAAGCGCTACTTTTTCAACCGCGCCTACTATCGCATCCGCGCCTCGGAAAGCGTGGACAACCCCGACCAGCGCATCACCGAGGACGTGAAGTTGTTCACCAACGGCGTGCTCAATTTCTTCCTCGTGATCGTCAACTCGATGGTCACGCTCGTCGCTTTCCTCGGCGTGCTCTGGTCGGTCTCCGGCCGACTCGTCGGCGTCCTGCTCCTCTACGCCGCCGTCGGCACGGTGGTCTCCATGCTTTTCGGCAGGCGCCTCGTCGGCTTGTATTTCAACCAGTTCAAGCGCGAGGCAAACTTCCGCCACGGCCTGGTCCGCGTCGGCGAGAATGCCGAATCCATCGCCTTCTTCCGCGGGGAAAAGCGCGAGCACCGGGACTTGATCGAGCGCTTCGCCGAGGTGCTCGACAATACCCTCTGGATCATCGGCTGGAATCGCAACCTCGGGTTCTTTGCCAATGGCTACAACTACCTCGCCCTCATCGTTCCCAGCCTCATCGTCGGTCCGATGTTCATCCGCGGGCAGGTGGAATTCGGCGTGGTCACCCAGGCGGAAAGCGCCTTCGCCCAAGTGCTCGCCGCCCTCTCGATCATCATCGCACAAATCGAGAGTCTCAGCTCCTTTTCCGCCGGCATCCGGCGTCTCGGCGACCTGTGGGACAACCTCGATACCTTCGACGAGGAAGACGCCCGCGAGGCCGACGAAGCACAGATCGAAGTCAACGAAGAGGCGCTCCACCTCAAGCTGGACGACGTCACCGTGCAAACCCCCGGCGGTGAAAAAGTCCTCGCCCGCAATCTCAGCTTCCAGCTTCCGCGCCGCGGCAGCCTGCTCATCATGGGCGAGAGCGGCTCCGGCAAAAGCTCCCTGCTGCGTACCATCGCCGGTCTCTGGCAATCGGGTTCCGGTGCCATCGACCGCCCGGCGCACAAGCGCCTCATGTTTCTCCCCCAAAAGCCCTACATGGTGCCCGGCAGCCTGCGGGCCCAACTCATGTATCCCTTGAGCGAGGAAGACGCCGATGACGAGGCCATCACCAAAGCCATCGAGACCGTCAACCTCCAGGACATCTACGATCGTGTGGATGGCGACCTCTCCAAGATTGTCGACTGGACAAACGTCCTCTCGCTCGGCGAACAGCAGCGCGTCGCCTTCGCCCGGCTCTTCTTGAAAAAGCCCTCCATCGCCTTCCTCGATGAATCTACCAGCGCGCTCGATGAAGACAATGAACAGCTCCTCTACGAGCGCCTGCGCGAATCCGGCATCGCTTTCATCAGCATCGGTCACCGCTCTACGCTCAAGAAATATCACGATACCCTGCTCGTCCTCTCGAAAGACGGCAGCAGCGAGATCAGCGGCTTGAAGCCAGCGAAGAAGGCATCAGCACGCCGCGCCGGATTGGACGGCGACAGCGAGTGAAAAGACTTTAGCGCTCGATCGAAGTCAGCTCAGCGACCCGCGAGGTCGAAGCGATCCAGGTTCATCACCTTGCTCCAGGCCGCGACAAAGTCGCCGACGAACTTGTTCTCCGCATCCGACCCGCCGTAGATTTCCGCGAGGGCGCGCAGCTCGGAGTTGGAGCCGAAGATGAGATCGACCCGCGTGCCGGTCCATTTGCGCTCGCCCGTCTTGCGATCACGGCCTTCAAACCCGTCTGGGCATTGCGCGATCGGCTTCCACTCCGTGCCCATGTCGAGCAGGTTCACGAAGAAGTCATTGGACAACGCCTCGGGGCGTTTGGTGAGGACACCGTGCGGGGCCTGGTCGACATTGGCATTCAGCACGCGCAGACCGCCCACCAGCACCGTCATTTCGGGCGCCGTGAGGGTCAGCAATTGCGCCTTGTCGATCAGCAACTCTTCCGCCGGGATCTTGAATTTGCCTTTCACGTAATTGCGGAAGCCGTCCGCGATCGGTTCGAGCACCGCGAAGCTTTCCACATCGGTCTGCTCCTGCGAGGCGTCCATGCGTCCCGGGGTGAAGGGCACCGACACGTCGTGCCCGGCATTCTTCGCCGCCTTCTCCACCGCGGCGCCACCGGCCAGTACGATCAAGTCGGCCAGCGACACCTTCTTGCCGCCAGCCTGTGCGCCATTGAACTCCCCTTGGATGCCTTCCAGCGTCTTCAGCACCTTGGCCAATTGGGCCGGTTGGTTCACCTCCCAATCCTTCTGCGGGGCCAGACGGATCCGGCCGCCGTTCGCGCCCCCACGCATATCCGAGCCGCGGAAGGTGGATGCCGCCGCCCACGCGGTGGAAACCAACTGCGAGACCGTGAGCCCCGAAGCGAGGATCTTGCTCTTCAGCGCGGCGCTGTCTTGCGCGTCGATCAACGGATGATTCACCGCGGGAATCGGGTCCTGCCAGAGGAGTTCCTCTGCGGGAACTTCCGGCCCGAGATAACGTCCGCGCGGTCCCATGTCGCGATGCGTCAGCTTGAACCACGCCCGGGCAAACGCGTCGGCGAACTGATCGGGATTTTCCAGGAAACGGCGCGAAATCTTTTCGTAGGCCGGGTCGACCCGCAGCGCGAGGTCCGTCGTCAGCATGGAAGGCGCAATCCGCTTCGCGGCGTCGTGCGCGTGCGGCACCGTCCCATTACCAGCGTCACCCTTCGGCTTCCACTGCTGCGCGCCGGCCGGGCTCTTCGTCAGTTCCCATTCGTAGCCGAACAGATGCTTGAAGAAGTCGTTGCTCCACTTTGTCGGCGTCGTGGTCCACGTCACTTCCAGGCCGCTGGTGATCGTGTCCCCGCCCTTGCCCGTGCCGAAAGTGTTCTTCCAGCCGAAACCCTGCTCCTCGAGCCCCGCTGCTTCCGGCTCGTGCTTCACGTTGTCGGCCGAGCCCGCGCCATGCGTCTTGCCGAAGGAATGACCGCCCGCGATCAGCGCCACGGTCTCCTCGTCGTTCATGGCCATGCGGCCGAAAG
>NZ_JBDUCX010000240.1:0-10168 GCF_040003245.1 Chthoniobacter sp. | reverse complement strand
CGCCGCCGTTTCTCCCACTATCGCCGGGCTGACCAAATCCCGCTGAGGATCGACTGCGACCGCTGAAATACTGCTCGAAGAAATCACTGAAACCGGTGCCGTCGAAATGGACCTCCGGATCGCCCGAAGAAGCTCCGCCATTTCCACGTCGCGGCGGCGGTTGTTGTCGTCCAGGCTGATTCCAATCTGCGCCCAGTTCGTCGTACTTGCGGCGCTTTTCCGGGTCGCTGAGGACTTCGTTGGCCTCGTTGAGTTCCTTGAACTTTTCCTCCGCGCCTTTCTTGTCTTTGGCGACATCAGGATGGTGCTGTCGGGCGAGCTTGCGGAACGCCTTCTTGATGGCCTCGCCGCTCGCGTTCCGCGGCACGCCGAGCACTTCATAGTAATCCTTGAATTCAACGGCCACGGCCAGCTCCGGGAGATCGGGCGAGATCATTCACGATGACCTTGGCCGGGCGAATCATTTTGTCTCCGCGCGAGTAACCACGCTGGACGACTTCGAGGACGACGTGATCGGGCTGCCTCGGATCGTGCCCGACTGCGACCGCCTCGTGGCGATGCGGATCGAACGGCTGGCCCAATGCCTTGACGGATTCGATGCCGTGGCGGTGCAGCAATCCCTCTACCTGCTTGAGCGTCATCTCCACACCTTGATGCAATTGCGCAGACGAGGTAGCTCCCTCGCAAGCGAGCGCGCGGTCGAGATTATCGAGAATGGGCAGCAGGTCATGGATGAAGGCTTCCTTTTCCGCCGCCGCTTGCTGCGCGGAATCGCGCCGCGTGCGCTTTCGGAAATTGTCGAAGTCTGCGGCGAGTCGAAAATAGTCGTCTTTCTGCGCGGCCAGCGCCGTCTGGAGCAACGCGGGATCGACCGACGCGGAATCAGCGCCCGCGGCGGACACGTTCGGCGAATCGCTCATCGCACGCTTCGCTCCTTATTGGCCCTTTTCGCGCTCATCCTCCTCCTGCTGGACTTTGGAGGCCTGAACCATTTGATCGTGCTCCGCTTCGGCAACGCCTTCTTCGGCGAGCCGCGCGCTATCGATTCGCCCTTCCCCATCCTCATCCTCATTCGAGGTCGCCTCCACCTTGTGTCCGGTCGAGCCTGGAAGCGGATCCCAGCGTTCGGATTCCGGCGCTGCTTCCAAGATCGCGTCTTTCGGATCGACGTCCGATTCCCCGGTCAATTCGCGTTGGGCCTGCTCCAGATCGATCACTGACACGTCATCTGCCGAGTGGCCATTAATCACTGCCAATTCAACCGCGCGTGCTCGCACCATCTCCTGGGTCACGGTGCCGATGCCGGCGCCATTCTGGGTCAATGAACCTTCCTTCAGTGGATCAGTTTTCATCGTTGTTTGCTGTAAAGAGGTTGGCACAGCAGAGCCTTTTGATGGCCGTGCTGCGCCAAAATCCATTACTTGCCTTTCATCATCTTCACGGCTTCGGGATCCTTCGCCATCATCTCGCACATCATCTTCTTGGAGCTCTTATGCTTCATCATTTCCTCGCACATCGCTTTGCAGCCTTCTTCAGACTTCATGGCCTCCACGACCTCGGTGCGCGCTTTCTCAATCTGCTCTTTCTGAGCGGTGGTCGCGTCAGCGAAAGCAGTCACGGATTGAGCGGCGAACGCGCCGATCACGGCGGTCAGCAGCAGTAGTTTTTTCATAGTGGCTATTGGGTTGTTGGTTTGATTTCTCAGGCCGTGCGAACAATTCGCTTTGTCGAGAGTGTTGAAAGTTCGGGCCGCGGCGATCACCCGGCCAATACCTCCTTCCATCTCTCGACATAGCTTAAAGACATACGCCGACCTGCTTCGTGCTGCCGCGTCCAGCGGCGAGGGACTACTTTCCGTGCTGAGTCCGCGGGGCGGCCCCGGTTTTCATTTGGCGCTCTCCGCGGTCCACACGCACTTTGCGCGACTGCTTGAAATTGGCGTCCCGCTTGACGGCCTTCACCGCGGGTTCTTTTGGATTGGCTCCAAGTTTGAGGGGTGTGCTGATGGGTTTTGGTTTCATAGGTAAGTAGGAGTCAGATCGCGACCAAGCCTCGGCCCGCACAACCGGAATGGCTACCGCCTCGCACAACGGAAATTCGACGCCAGGGAGTCGAGAGGTCTCGATGGAACGCATGGTGAGCACCACGCTGGCGGAGTCGCTCACGACCAGTTTGCCCACCGTAGCCTCGACCGTGAGATAGGACCCTTCGCGAGTCGGGTGATGAAATTGTACTGTGGCGCTTTCCTCGAATCCTTCGATGACGTTGAAAAACGCGGGGTAAAGCCGATCCGAATCACTTTCGTATTCATCTTATCGCATGACAGAATGGGGCAACCATCGATGCGCCCTTCGTTTTTGGAATTTCACAACCTCAGTGTGGGGTTGTCTTCAGACCTCTTGATTCCCCAAGATTAAAAGATTCCTTTGCTCCATGGTGGTGCAATTTCACTTTGAATTGAGTCATTCGATAAGAATGTGCGCAAAGCAGCGGCAGCCCGAATATAAGCCCGTGCAATTTTGCCGGCATTTCCCTGAATTTCGCGCGATTCAAAGGCGAAAGTGGTCCAAAAGAAAACTCCCCCGAAACTTGTTGGTTTCGAGGGAGCTAAATTGGTTGCGGGGGTGGGATTTGAACCCACGACCTTCAGGTTATGAGCCTGAACTATTACTCTGTATTTGACACTTGCGGACAAAAAGCGGACACTACTCCCATGTTCCCAGTTGAAGCCCCAGCCAAGCAAGAGAAGAAGTCCCGATCACCCATCGCCAAACTACCACGCGGCGTGGCCGTGTTCCAAACCGTCAACGGCAATGGGCGGGAGTATTGGCGGGTTCGTCTCAACAAGAAGTTCACGGGTGGCAAGGTGTTGAAGAAGAACTTCTCCACGCTGGACGCGGCTCGGTCATGGATTTTCGGCGATAGCAAGACGGACAGCCAAGCGGACGGTTTCAAGACGACGGAGATCGGCCAGGAGACGATCAAAAAACAACTCGGCGCCGCCGTGTTCGACCTCACATCGCCGCAGCTTGGAGAGGCTCAGAATGCTTTCAAGCGGCTGGCAGCGGTCGGGCGGTCACTCACGGAAGCAGTGGACTATTTCCTCAAGCACACTCTGCCCGCAGGTGGCACTCGGACTTTCACGCAGATCGCAGTCGAGTTCATCCAGCACCGGCGCTCGTTCAAGGACTGCAAGGCACGGACGATCACGCAGTATGAGAGCTACTTCAAAGTGATCAAAGAGGAGTTCGGCGATGTGAATTTGAGCGAGATGAAGCGCGCGGACATCGAGGACTGGCTCGGAGAAGCTGAGTGGTCGCCACGGACCCGCAAGAACTACCTCGTGACGCTTACTACGGTTTTCAATTTCGCGATGAAGCGCGATTATTGTGCATCCAATGCCCCAGCGACGATTGAGCGCCCCATTCTGGACGACAAGCCGGCGGGCATTCTCACCGTTGAGCAAACCACGGCGCTGTTGAAGAAAGCTGTTGAAACCTGCCCGGCGATGATTGCCGGCGTTGCGATTGGTTTGTTCGCCGGCCTGCGACGTTCGGAGCTTTGCGCGCTGGATTGGTCCGAGATCGATCTTCAAGGGCGAACGATCGTCGTGCAGGGTACTAAAGCCAAAACTCGAAGGCGGCGCGTGGTTGCGGTGTGCGACAATCTTCTCGCTTGGCTGAAGCCCTTGGCGCGCAAGGCAGGCCCGGTCGCGCCAAATGTGGATGCGTTTGGCGAGAAGCTGAAGCAACTCGCCGACGATGCGGAAATCACTCCTTGGCCCCATAATGCTCTGCGACACAGCTTCGGGAGCTGCTTCTACGCTCGAACAAAAAACGAAAATCTCACGGCTGCCGAAATGGGGAACACCCCGCAGATGATCTTCAAGCACTACCGCGCCTTGGTGAAAGCGAAGGAAGTTGAGCGTTTCTGGAAGATTCAACCCCCCAAGGATTATCGAAAAGTGGTGGAATCTTATTTGCAGGAAACCGAGAGAAGCTTCGCCGCGGCTGCGTAGATGAATCAAGCGGTTGGTGCGGAGCGGCTTGAGTGTAAGGTTGCGCGCCCGCGGGAGCAACGGACCGCGACCGGGCCTCTACGCTGGCGGCATGTTAGAGCTGCCACAAAGTTTCAAGCCGATCGTCGTCAATGGCGTTCGACCGCTCGTGCTCTCCAAGAAGCTCCTGATTCAAGTCCTTGGAAGCGTGAAGCTCGTGCAGCGGATGCTCTACGCCACACGGCATCAGCTCGCACCCGACCCGTGGCTGCGCATCGTGCGCTGGGGGCGGCCGGGTTGTGAACTGCTCGTCGATACAAGCTCGGTCGAAAGCGCCTACGCGCGTCTTCTTGCAGGAGAAGAGCCTCCTCGGCTGCCGAGCGAACCTCGCGCCAGTAACGGGGCGGCTACTGATGGCGATAGGTCCGAAAGAAACGCAACCGGGAGCGGAACAAAAACCCGACGAGGGCGCGCCCCAGCACGTTAAGGATCACTGCGGCAAGGATCAGGCCGACGATTATTGCCAGTCCCGATTCGCTCCCGATTCCATGCGCGGGAAGCGCCAGGCCGAGCACCCCCATCGTGACCACGAGCCCCACGATTGCGACCAAACACCCGCCGGTCGTCTTCTCGCGCCGAGAAGCTCCGCGCACGATCTCCGCATCGCATCCCAGGCAGACGGACGCCTCGGATTTTACAGCGGTTTGACAGTGTGGGCAGACCAGATTCTTCACCGATTCAGGCTATCAATTCCGGTGCGGATTGGGAGGGTAAACGGCGTTTTCGGCCCGAAATTTCATGGCTCCTACCGGCGCTCTATTCGAGGATTTTTACCTCGATCTGGGTGACGCTCGCCCCGTCCATTTCCGCGAGACTCTGGTATCGCGCGGGGAGCGCTTTCACCCAATCAACCGACAGATCCTGTAAAGCTGAGGCGATCTCGCCCAGTTGCCGACCGGTGAGCGTGACTTCATGATTCGGGAAGGAGATGCGCAACGTCTCGGAATTTCCAGAGCGCTGGTGATGTGCTGCTACCAAGTGTGGGTATGGAAAAATGAAGGTGTCGCCCGCACTGGCTTCAATCCGCAGGCAATTTCGATTGCGCTCCCGGTGCCAGCAGGCCGGTAAATGCTCACCGGCCGCTCGCGGCGACGTGGGATCAAGTGATGATTGTTTCAGGCTCATACGGTGACGGATTCTTGGCGGGTTTTGGTAAAACGAAGTTTGCGGGCGATCATCATGCAGACCGCCTTCGCGAAGGCGCGCCCACGGCGGAGACCGCGCAGTCTCCCAAGCCGAATGGCGCTGCTTTCACGTTTTGAAAGGTCCAGGTCGAGCGCGAGGGGCCGGTCGCCGCTCCGGGTGATGTGTCGGCGCAACGCGGCTTTGTCGGGTGTGAAAATGCGGATGCTTCGCCGTCCTCGCGAAATACTGACATACCATTGCTGCGCATTGGTTGCGGCTCGGTTCGCGGAATCAGCCAGGAGCACATGGTCGACGGTCTTGCCTTGCGAGCCGTAGGATGTAACGGCGTAGCCCCGGACGAATTGTCGGTAGCTGGCGGGCAGCGTTCGTCCATCACTCAACGCAATCTCGCCGCTGCGTTTGATTTTCGCGATGGTGACAATCTCACCATTTGCGAGCTTTGCTCCGCTGGTCGCCTGCGCGTTCGCCTTGAGTTGGAGACGATCACCGCCGCACACCGTCAACTCGAGTGGGCGGCACACGTTGATTGCATCCAATTGGGCGGGCTTCACGACGTGCAGCGAATGGCCAGTGTCGATGATGACGCCGCGCTTCGTGATTCCGCGGACGCGGCCGAAGTCGCCGCGTTTGCAGCGGCCAACCGATTGGTTGAACACGACAACGTGATCCTCCGGGTAGTAGCGCTGATCATTTTTCTGGGCCGTCGTGAGGTCGATTTGCCGCAGTGAAGTAATGCTCTCCTCCGCGCCCACAAGCAGCCCGCGCTCGCGCAAGCTTCGACGGATGCGCGAGTTCACTTCGTCGATCTCTGACCAAGTCTGCGACACCACGATGGCCGATTGGTCTTTGCTCGCCAATTCCACGTAGGCGCTTGCGAGTTCATCCCGCAGCCGTTCCGGCGCGGCTTCCGTGATTGCGCCGAGTTGCAAGAGACGATCAAACGAGTGCTCAATCGAGCCCTCGGAAGCCTCTTTGACCGCCGCCCGGTATTCTCGAATGAGTCTTCGCTCAGCGTCATCGCGCGCCCGTTCAGGATCTTGCCGGCGAATTTCGTTCAGCTCGGCGGGACGAAGGCCGGAATAACGCTCGATCGCTCGCAGCGCGTCGGACGCTTCGACCGGCCCATGCTGCCGCGTATCGCCGGAGAGAATGATCCGGCCACCCCGCGACTCCACCAACTTGAGCAAATCAAAGAGCTGTCGCGCACCCACTTGTCCGGCTTCATCGACGATCACTACTGCCTCGGCAGCGACGGAGCCGCGGTCTAGGAATTCCGCGACCGTTTGTGTTCCACTAAGCCCATCTTTCGACAAATCGAGAATCTGTTGTCGCTGGGGCGCCAGGACATGCGTGGCGCGTCCTTCGCGATGCAATGCTTCCTGAACCCGCAGCAAGACGAAGCTCTTTCCGGTGCCCGCTCCGCCGCGAAACAACGTCACGAGATCCAGCGAGCCAAGGATACGTCGGAAGGCGGACTTCTGATCGCCAGCCAGAGACTCGCCACCATCGTCGAGATGCCTCGCGAGCGGTTCGTGCGCGCGTGCGCCGTTCTTTGCGAGCTGAACGATCTCCCATTCGCGAGCGAGAATATCCCGGCGCGTCAGCTTGCCAGGCGTTTCGCGAACGTAGGGTCGGTTCGCAGTCTCACGCTTGATCTCGGCCAGGGTGACGCCACGGCCGCGCGCAAACTCCAGCGCGTGCCGCCAGAGGTCGTGCTCGTGGATGATCGAACGACGGTCGAACAGATGCTCCTCCGCCCAATTCACCGCGTCTGCGGCGTCAAAGCGTGGAAGGCTTTTCCCGCTGGAGGATTGCGGCACCACCGGTCGCTCAGCCGCCGCCAGTTGGCCGTCCCACAGCGCGCGGAGTTGGCTCCGCGGAATCTCATGCTGCTTCCGCGAGCGCCCCTTGTGCGCCAGGTGCTCACGGATCGCTTTGACGTTGCCACCCGCCTTTGCAGGATTCTCCGCCAGAAATCGTTCGGTCTGTTCGTTAATTTCGCGGTGCCGCTTGGAAAAGAGCGCACAGAGTTCAGGGGAGATTTCCGCGATGCGAAAGTCACCACGCGCGGAATTCACGACTTTGTATCCGAAGGAACGCAGAGCACGGGCGAGCTCGTGGTAATACACATTCTCGACGAATTTCTGAGCGACGAGCATCTGAAAGTTTTGCAGCGCCTTCCACCGATTCTCCGCGTCGTCGTGGGTCGCGTTGAAGACGATGCAGTGCGTGTGTAAATGGGGATCGAGCGCGCGGGAGGTTTCATGTTCGAACAGTGCGGCGACGATGTTCCCCGTTGACCGGTCCAGATCGGTGCCGGCCATCCGCACTCGTGTCGCTGCGAATTCTTCCAACTCCTTCACCGCAACCTTTACCGCCTCGCGATGTGCAGCAACGATGCGCTCGTCGTTTCCAACTAGCGCGGCGATGGAGACCGACTTCGGCGGAGAGAATGTGAAGTCGAAGAAGACCCGACGGTTGGCCACTTCGCCGCTGTCATCCGTCTGTCGCGTCTCTTTCATCCGCGCAGTTAGCCGCTCTCCGGTTTGCGGATGTCGATTTTCGCAAAGCTTGAGGAATTCTTCCTTCCCAACGACGGCTGAGAGACCCAACGCAACAGCACCGCGACCGATCCACTCGCCAACAATCTGCTCTCCCTGGCTATAGTAGTCACCCACCGCGAGGTGCTCTTCAAAGTAGCTCTGCGCATTCTTCAAATTGGTCTGAGTTTTCGGCGAAAGCATTGACCGCATTCGTAACGCAGCCCCGCCTTCACGTTGCTCCATCGCGAGCGCCAACGAGACCGTGGACTGTGCGACGAATGGCGCATGAGAAAACGCCGACCACGCGAAGGATCGCCCGTGCATTTTGAATTGTGGGACGCACTACCCCGAACTGCCGTTTGGTTTGGACGACGCAGCGCCTACCGAGGAGGCGCGTCGTGAGCGACGTGTCCGCCGCTGACGCGCCGACGCAGCGCTTCGCTGAAGCGGTGCGCAATTTCGCTGGCGTGCCGCCGAAACGGTTCGCGGCCTTGCTGCCCCATCGCGAAGGCATTGCTGAACTGCGGCTGAAAGGCGCCTCGTTCGGCATGATCCGCGAACTCCTCGCGTTGGCCGGCATCGAAGTCGCGGCGGATACCGTGCGGCGATTTTACCGACACGAGATTGAAGAACCACGCGCCAGCTCCAAACGCGGACCGAAGCGCGAACGATCCGCCGCGCCTGCACCGTTGAATTCGCCAGCCCCAGCGGCTGCTGCGCCAACGGCCGTCGCCGCCCAGGCGACTTCCTCACCCGCGGAAACGCCACGGAGCCGCGGCCCCCGCATCGCTGATCCACGCAACCTCTAACCGCTGAACGCCCACCTTATGACCAAACAACTCAACCTCATTCTCAACGGAAAGGGCGGCGTCGGTAAAAGCTTCTTCGCCGTGAACTTCGTCCAGGCGTTGAAAGACCGCCGGCTGTCCCATCGCGCCGCCGATACCGACGACGAAAACTCCACGCTGCTCCGCTTCCACGCCGACGCGGAATTCGTAAACATCCAAAAGCCGCGTGAGAGCGACCGGCTGTTCGCGCTGCTGGAAAGCACCGACTTGCTTGTCGTCGATTGCCGCGCCGCTTCGACGGACCTGTTCCTCGACTACTTCGCCGAGATCAATCTGCGCGAAGTGCTCGGTGCCCTGAATGCGCGGCTCACGCTGGTGACGCCGGTGAACCACGAAGCCGACAGCGTGGAGCAACTGCGCCTGCTACTGACTTCCGCCAGCAGAGCGTCGGCGACTGCTCCGCGGAGATACTTCTCGACCGCATCGCGAAGCGGACGAGCGCCAAGACGGGGATGGAAACCGCGTTGGATGAGGAATGAGACGACTGATTCGTCCGTGGAAAGGTCGAAACCTTGGTCGCGGAGCAGGGCAAGCTCTCGGGTAATGTGCAGGCGAGCGATGTCGAACTGCACGTCATAGCTGAGGCGGCTGAACACGATCTTTTCGGTGAGGCGGGCGTAGAGTTCGGGGCGGAGCGAACGCTGTGCTTTCGTGAGGACGTGGCGTTCCATCGTGGTGAAGGATGAGTGCTGGAGATTGAGCAGTTCGGCCGCACCAATGTTGGACGTGAAGACGATGTAGAAGCCGCTGAGATCGAGCACGTCGCCGTTGGCCATTGTCACCCGAGCGGCGTCGAGGACTTGCAAGAAAACATCGAGCACGCGCGGGTGCGCCTTCTCGATTTCGTCGAAGAGCAGCGTGCCGGTGGAAGACTTCGCGACGGCCAGGCCGAGCAGACCGACTTCGCCGAGTTTGCCGCCGAGCAACAGGCCGAGGCTGTCTTGCGTCTGATACTCCGACATATCGAAGCGGAAGAGTTTGTCGTCGCCCGCGAGGTAGCGGGTAAAGGCGATGGTGAGTTCCGTTTTGCCGACGCCGGTTGGGCCGAGGAACAGGAAGCTGCCGCGTGGACGATTGCGCGGCGCGAGTCCCAACTCGCCTCGGTGCAGCACGGAGGCCACTCGCGAGAGGACGTGATCTTGTCCGCGGATCTGCTCGGCGAGATGTGCTTCGAGGTGGCGGAGGTGTTCGAGACGATCGGCGGAAATGGTGGATTGATTCATCCGCAGAGCGTGGCAGCGCGAGCGCTGCGAAGTGGCTCTGGCGCTGGAGCAGCGTGCGTTTCGAGAAGCGGTAGAACGTCGGCCTCATGAATACATCACTACCTCAATTCGCACCCATCCTTGCTCAAGCCGCCGGCGGTCTCGCCGAAGGCGCGAGCAAAGCGATGGGCATCGTCATGCTCATCGGCTTCATCTTCGGCACCATTTGTGTCGTCGGTGGTGGCTTCGCCATTCGGCGGGGCGATACCGATTCGGGCAAGCTGTCGATCATCGGCGGCCTCATCATCGCGGGCGCGCCGGTGATCGTGAAGGCGCTCTTCGCGGCCTTCGGTCTCGACGGTTCCACCGTGG
>NZ_JBDUCX010000001.1:0-80446 GCF_040003245.1 Chthoniobacter sp. | reverse complement strand
GGCCGATGCGCCCGTAGCCGCAGATGATGGCGTGCTGGGCGATACCGTCGACCTGCTTGCTCTTTTTGAGTTCTCCAATGGCTTTCATAATTTCTCCTTCGGTAATGAAACGAATGACTTCGCCGATGACGAAGACGACCCCGCTCGTCCCGCCCATGATGACGAAGATGGTAAAAATCTTGCCGGC
This sequence comes from Chthoniobacter sp., assembly GCF_040003245.1. Classification (NCBI taxonomy): domain Bacteria; kingdom Pseudomonadati; phylum Verrucomicrobiota; class Spartobacteria; order Chthoniobacterales; family Chthoniobacteraceae; genus Chthoniobacter; species Chthoniobacter sp. The sequence continues at coordinate 80,259 of NZ_JBDUCX010000001.1, read as the reverse complement.
GTCATTCAGCGGGCGCACCTCGCCAAAGCCCACGCCGAACATGGTAATGACCACCATGTAGACCGAGTCGAGGAGGTTCCAGCCAAAGAGGAGGTAACCGGCGACGGAGATGACCAGCACCGCCCCGAGATAGAGCAGACTGTTGCGAAGCTTGCTGAAAAGGCCGCCCTTTTCCTTTACGAAATCGGGCATTTCCGATGGATGCGCATCGGGGGGATGCTTGTAGCGCGACTTGTCGGCAGTGGCGAGCGCATTCTGGGGAAAGCGCGGAATTTCCGGTCCGTCCCTCCGGGATCCGGTCCCGTGGCGAAAAAAACAAACCTCAAACCTCGAACTTCAAACCTCCCTCCATAGTTTTTCCTCGCCCCGCTCACCCCCTGCGCCTACCTTGCCCGCCCTTTTTCCTCATGACGACTGCCGCCGCCAAGACTCTCCGTATCGGCCTTCCTTCGGGCTCCCTTCAGGAACCGACGTTTGCCCTTTTCGCCAAGGCCGGATTCAATATCTCCGGTGCCAGCCGCTCCTACAAACCCGGCGTGGACGACCCGGAACTCGTCATCCGCCTGCTCCGCGCCCAGGAAATCTCCCGCTACGTGGAGCACGGCTTTCTCGACTGCGGCCTCACCGGCAAGGACTGGATCGCGAACAACAATTCCGACGTGGCCGTGCTCACCGAGATGACTTTTTCCAAGGTGAGCAACAAGCCCACGCGCTGGGTCATCGCCGTGCCGGAGGATTCGGCGATCAAGACGGTGAAAGATCTGCAGGGCAAGGTCATCGCCACCGAGGCGGTGCCCCTTACCGAGCGCTATCTCGCCGGGCACGGCGTGACGGCCAAGGTGGAATTCTCCTGGGGCGCGACCGAGGTGAAAGTGCCGGACCTCGTGGATGCCATCGTCGACGTCACCGAGACGGGTTCCTCGCTGCGCGCCAACAAGCTGCGCATCCTCGACACGATCATGGAATCGTCCCCGCAGTTCATCGCCAATCATGATGCGCTGAAGGATGCGTGGAAAAAGACGAAGATCGAAACGCTCGTCATGCTCCTCCAGGGCGCCTATGCCGCCCGCGACAAGGTGGGCCTCAAGATGAACCTGCCGGAGAACAAGCTCGTCGAGCTGCTCAAGACCCTGCCCGCCCTGCGCAATCCCACCGTCGCGCACCTCGCCGGCAGCGAGTGGGTCGCGGTGGAAACGATCATCGACGAGCGCGTTGTGCGGGAGATCATCCCCCAGCTCAAGGCCCTCGGAGCGGAAGGGATTATCGAGTACCCCCTCAACAAAGTCGTATACTGAGCAAAATATCGGTTGCGCCTTCAGGGGAAGCATGATTTCCTCGCCACCCCTCAACGAAATCAACACCACATGGGTTCACTCAAAAAGCGGCGGAAAGCCAAAATCGCAAAGCACAAACGCAAAAAGCGGATGAAGGAAAACCGCCACAAGAAGCGTTTGCGCTACAAGAGCTAGCCGCTAGATTGCGCGGCATGAAATCGCTCCGATCCCGATGGGCCTCCCAAGGATACCGAGCTTTTTTCACCGCAAATCTCGCCCTGCTCTTTGCTCTCCCGCTTTTCGCCGATCCGGCTGGCAAGCCGGCGGCGTCGCGCAAGAATACTCCCAAAGCTGCTCCCGCGGCTCCTGGCCGTACTGCGCCCGCTTCGGGGCGCGATCCGCATGACTTTGCCGACGCCTTTCCCTCGGCGCCGCACCCGGTCGCGCCCGATCTGCTGCTGAAGAAGGACGACGAGCACAAGGCGGACGCCTTTGCGCAATTTTCGCAAGGGCTTATCGCCGAGGATAATGCGGAACAGGAAAAGATGATCGAGGCCTATAAGAAGGCGCTCAGTCTCGATCCTACCTACGCCGAGCTGGCGGTGAAGCTGGCTTACGAACTGTCGCGGCGCAACGACCCCTCCGGCGGGGTCCAGATCCTCAAGGACACGATCAAGGCCGCCCCCAAAGAGGCCGTGCCCTACATCTATCTCTCGCAGCTTTACGCGAAGGATCTCAACAAGCCCGACCTGGGCCTGAAGTACGCCGAGCAGGCGCTCGCCTTGGCGCCGGACAACTTCGCCGCCTATCTCGCCGTCTATGAGATCTACATGGCGACCGGGCAGTCGAAAAAGGCGGAGCAATTGCTCGACCGGGCCGCGAAATCCGAGCACGGCGACGCCAAATACTGGGGGCAACTGGGCGACCTCTGCACCCGGCTCTACCTAAAGGAAGACGGCTCCAGCGAACCGGCGCAGTTGCAGAAGATGAACGCCATCTACCGCAAAGCGGCCGATCTCGGGAAGGACGACGCGATCATTCTGACGAAGGTGGGCGACTATTTCGTGCTCTCCAAGCAGGTCAAGGATGCCATTCCCTACTACCTCGGCGTCCTCGCCCTGCCGCCGGGCCCAAACGATGCGCCGCTGAATAACGTCCGCGACAAGCTCGCCCGCTCTTACCTCGTGACCGGCGACCGCGACAAGGCCATCCAGTATTTCGAGGACATCATCAAGGACAGCCCGCTGCGCTTCGAGACTTACGAGGTGCTGGGCGAACTCTACGAGGCCAAGGAGGATCTCGACAAGGCGCTCACCAATTACGAGCACAGCCTGCTGCTCGACGCCAGCGAACCGCGCAATCATCTGCGTCTCGCGGAACTGCTGATGCGCGCCAAGCGCTTTGACCGCGCGGTCGAAATCATGCAGGCGGCGCGAAAGAAGTTTCCCGATGTGCCGTCGATCACCCTCAGTCTCGCGCTCGCCCTGAGCCAGGCCAAGCGGCACCCCGAGGCGATGGCCGCCTTTTCCGATGCCCAAGCCGAGGCCGAGGTCAGCCGCGAGGAGATGCTCAACGCCCAGTTTTACCTCCTTTACGGTGAGGCCGCCGAACAAGCCGGGCTCTTCGACAAGGCCGCGGACCTGATCAAGCAGAGCCTGGAGATGGATCCGAATTCCGCCGAGGCGTGCAACTATCTGGGTTACATGTGGGCCGATCGGGGCGAGCACCTCGATGAAGCCGGGGACCTGATCAAGAAAGCCGTGTCGATGGACCCCGAGAAGGGCGAATACCTCGACAGTCTCGGCTGGTTCTATTTCAAGAAGGGCGACGCCGACCGCGCGCTCACCGAGCTGCTGCGGGCGCAGGAGAGCATCCTGCGCGAGACGAAAAAGGACGACGCCACCGTACTCGAACACATCGGCGACACCTACTCCAAGCTCGGCAAGACAGTGGAGGCGCTGAATTACTGGCAGAAGTCTCTCGCCATCGAGGTGAACAAGAAGGTCGCCGAAAAGATTGAGAACGCGAAACAGAAGGTCACTTCCGGTTCGCCACCCCTGCCCGCTCCGCCGAAACCGTAACACCGCTTTTGCTTGCCCGGGCGGGGCGGCAGCGGAAAGCTGGGCCATGGTGATTCTCCCCAAATGGGTGCGCGGCCTCGCCCTTGTCCTGGCGTTTTATTCTCCGGTCGCGTTCGCCGAAAACGCCGCCTCCATTCGCGTCGCGCTTTACGACGATGCCGGGGCCGTTGGCAAAGGCGTCCCGAGCGTCAGCGAAATCCTCAAACATGCCGGCGGCTACGAGATCACGACCTTCAAGACCGGGGACATCGCCAAGGGCGTGCTCGAAAACAAGGACGTGGTGATTTTCACCGGTGGCAGCGGCAGCAAGGAGGGCACGACGATCGGCGACGCCGGCCGCGAAGCGGTGAAGAAATTCGTGCAGGACGGCGGCGGTTACCTCGGTATCTGCGCCGGGGCGTATCTCGCCTGCTCGAAATACCCTTGGAGCCTCGGCCTGCTCGACGCCCAAACCGTTTCCTCGAAATGGCGGCGCGGCGTAGGTGATGTGCAATTGGAAATCACGCCTGCCGGCCAGCACCTCTCCAGTTTATCCACAGAAAAGCGCAACATTCACTATGCCAATGGTCCCATCATCAAACCCGCCGGCCGCACCGATCTCGCCCCATATGAGCCGCTCGCCTTCTTCCGCACCGAGCTGGCCGAACACGACAGCCCTGTCGGCGCCATGGTGAACTCGCCTGCCATCGTCCGGGGCCGCTTCGGCAAAGGGCGCGTGATCATCTCCAGCCCGCATCCCGAGCAGACGCCGGGGCTGGAAATCATCGTCGAACGCGCCGTGCACTGGCTCGCCACCGGCGACAAACCATGAGCGCGCTCCTCCGTTGCGCCGGTTTGGTGCTGGCCTTGGTCTGGCTGGTGGGCGACGCCACTGCGGAAACCGTCGCCCACGGCACCCATGGCGCCGTCGCCTCCGTCAGTCCAATCGCCACCCGAGCCGGGCTCGAGGTCTTGAAAAACGGCGGTAACGCCATTGATGCCGCCGTCGCGGTCGGCATTACTCTTGGCGTGGTCGATGGCCACAACTCCGGACTCGGCGGCGGCTGTTTCCTGCTCATCCGCCGCGCCAACGGCGAGTTCGTCGCCATCGATGGCCGCGAGATGGCCCCCGCCGCGGCCACTCGCGATATGTTTCTCCGCGATGGCAATGCCAATACCGATCTCAGCTTCACCGGTGCGCTGGCCAGCGGCATCCCCGGCTCCGTCGCCGCCTACGCTTCCGCCGTCGAAAGATTCGGCCGCAAGAAATTCGGCGACCTGCTGCTTCCCGCCGCGCAGATCGCCGAGGACGGTTTTCCCATCGACCATCGCTACGCGGCGAAAATCGAATCGGTCGCCGACGACCTGCGCACCTTCGAGGCTTCCAAGGCGCTGCTCTTTCACGAAGACGGCACTCCGCTCGCCGAGGGCGAAACGCTGAAGCAACCGGATCTCGCGGCCAGCCTCCGCGCGCTCGCCGCCCAAGGGCCGGACTGGTTCTACCGCGGCCCTTACGCCACGAAGGTCGCCGAATGGATGATGGCCCACGGCGGCCTGATCACCGCGGAGGATTTCGCCAATTACCACATCGCCCTCCGCGAACCCGTGCACGGCACTTATCGCGGCGCGGAGATCGTCAGCTTTCCGCCACCCAGTTCCGGCGGGGTGCACGTCATCGAAATCCTCAACATGCTCGAGACTTTCGACCTCGCGAAACTCGACGAGCCCACGCGTGTCCACGTCATCGCCGAGGCCATGAAACTCGCCTTCGCTGACCGCGCATTCTGGCTCGGCGATCCCGATTTCGTCCCCGTCCCGCGCGGCCTGCTCGACAAGGAATACGCGAAAGGCCTCGCCGCCCGCATCCACCTTGATGCCGTCGTCGACGTGCCCACCCACGGCGAACCGCCCAATGCCGTCACCGATGTCTTCGGCAAAAAGCACACCACCCACTTCTCCGTGGCCGACGCCGAGGGCAACTGGGTCGCCTGCACCGCTACGGTCAATACCACCTTCGGCTCGAAAGTGATCATCCCCGGCACCGGCATTTTCCTCAACGATCAGATGGACGACTTCTCCGCCCAGCCCGGCGTGCCCAATGCCTTCGGCCTCGTCGGCGCGGAAGCCAACGCCGTCGGCCCCGGCAAACGCCCGCTCTCCAGTATGTCGCCCACCATCGTCTTGCGCGACGGCCAGCCGATCCTCGCCCTCGGTGCCGCCGGCGGTCCCACCATCATCAGCCAGACCGTCCTCAATCTCGTTGGCGTCCTCGACCTCGGCCTGTCGCTCGATGCCGCCCTCGCCCAGCCCCGGTTCCATCACCAATGGCAGCCCGACGAACTCCGCCTCGAAGACCGCGCCTCCGACGCCGTGCGCGACCAACTCACCAAGCTCGGCCACCACCTCGACATCACCACCGGCATCGGCGCCAGCAACGGCGTCGCCTTCTCCGACGGCACCTTCACCGCCGCCAGCGAACCGCGCATGGCCAGCGAAGCGGCGGCTTGGTAATCGCTACGCAATAATTCAATTTCAGAACCAATGTCAGAATCCAAAGTCGATCCGCGGTTTTATACCTTCCGCGATGCCGCCCGCTCCGATCTCCAGGTTGCGGCCGATATGCTGGCCGACGATCCCAAGATCATCCGCCTGCGTAATGGCATCGGCGAGACCGCCCTGCACTTCCTGGCCGTGGAGAATTGCCTGGCCGAGGTCGACTGGTTAATTGAGCACGGCTCCGAGGTGGATACGCAAAATGAGTTCCGCCAAACCCCTTTGATGGAAGCCGCCTCTCTCGGCCTGCTCGACATGTGCAAAGTCCTCATTTCTCGCGGCGCCAATTTTCGTTACGTGAGCGCCCAAGGCGAATCGGTGTTCTCCGCCGCCGCCGCCGCCGATCGCGTGGAAGTACTGCAGCATTTGCTCAAGCTTTTGCCGCCGCAAGAAGACATCAATTCCTTCTTCGACAATGTCGATGCGGCCATGACCATGGAGCACAGTCCGAATTGTGCCTTCCTCTTGATGCGTCGCGGCCTGACGAAACGAGGGACCTGATCGGTTCAGGCCTTATTCGACAAACTCCAGCTCCACCGGTGCGGGAATGAGGCCAGCCGCATGGGCCTGGCCGAGGAATTCGCGGATGGCGCGGCGGCCGGTGTCGCCATAGTCGAGGGTGTAGTCGTTCACGTACATGCCGATGAATTGGTCGGCGAGTTGCGTGTCGAGACCGCGCGCCAGCGGCATGGCGTGGGCGACGCCGGCCGCGCGGTGCTCCAGGCCGTAGCGGATGCTCTCGCGCAGGACGACGTTGATCGCCGTGCGGTCAGCCGGCGCGAGATCCTTGCGGATCACGTTGCCGCCGAGCGGGAGCGGCAGGCCGGTCTTGATCTTCCACCACACGCCGAGGTCGAGGATGAGCTCGAGGTTCTCGTGAGTGTAAGTGAGTTGCCCCTCGTGAATGATGAGACCCACATCGGCGCGACCGCTCTTCACCGCCTCGAAGATTTCGTCGAAGGGCACGACGATCGTGTCGCATTCACCGGAGGGATTACCCTCTTCGCTCATCGCGAGACGCAGGGCGAGATAGGCACTGGTCATCTTGCCGGGAATGGCGATGCGCTTCGTGCGCAACCAGTCGCGGACCTCACCGAGGCGGGGATTGTCGCTCAGGCCGTCGCGATTCTTCGCCACGAGCATCGGGCCGTAGCCGTCGCCCATGCTCGCCCCGCAAGGCAGCAGCGCATACTTATCGAGCACGTAGGCGTAGGCGTGGATGGAGATGGCGGAGATGTGCAGTTCGCCCCGCGTGGCGCGTTCGTTGAGCGTCTGGATGTCCTGGAGGATGTGCTCAAACTTCCAGCCGTGCGTGTCGATCTTCCCCTCGGCGAGGGCGAAGAACATGAAAGCGTCGTCGGGATCGGGCGAGTGGCCGAGGGTGAGGGAGTGGGAGTCGGTAGCGGACATGGAATGAGGGGCAACCTTAACCGCGGGTCATTCTGAGCGAAAGCGAAAGCCGAATCTCGCCCGTGGCGAAAGCCCTATGGAGATAGTCTACGCTGCCTCTTCGCCTTTGTGGGAAGAGAGTTTCATCGCCACGAAGTAGAGCACGCCGATCAGCAAGACGATCCCGATGACGAGATGCGACTCGTGCTTCACCGCCGTGACGAGCGATTCGGGATCGAGCGGGTCTTTGCCCTCGAGCCGCAGTTTTTCGCCGACGCGTCCGCCGAGCCAGGCGAGCACGGTGCACCAGATCGCCGCACCGACGATGGTTAGTGCGCTGAACTTCGCAAAGCTCATGCGAATGATCCCCGCCGGGATGGAAATGAGATGCCGCAACACCGGCAGCAGCCGCGCAAAGAAAATGCCCCCGGATTCGTAGCGGTGCATGAAGCGCTCAGCGCGCGTCAGTTTATCCGGCGGAATGAAGAAGTATTTGCCCCACTTCTCCACCACCGGACGCCCCACCAGGAGCGCCACCCAGTAGGTAATCGCCGAGCCCAGCCAGGAACCGAACGTGCCGGCGAGGATCACGCCGACGAGCGACATCTTGCCACTGGAAGCCGCGAGAATGGCTGCCGGCGGAATGACGACTTCGCTGGGTACGGGAAAGATCGAGCTTTCCATGGCCATCAGGATGATGACGCCAAGATAGCCCCAGTTTTCGACCCAGCCGAGCCAGGTGTGGAGGAGTTGATGCAACATGCGCGGGGAGGTCTAGCGGCGGGGGGCCGTGGGCGCAAATGCCAAAAATGGGAAAGAGAACCACCTACGCCTTCCACAAGCGGCCCGCCTTCTGCCACTGCGCGACCAGGTCGCGAAAGCGCTGCACGGCGGGCGTGTCTTCATTTTCCTGCCAGACCAGCACGAGTGGGATGGTCACGATCGGCTGGAGTTGGACAAAGCGCAGAGGAAAATCCGGCGTGACCACGGACTCCGGCACGATGCCGATCCCCGCACCCGCTTCGACATAGCTGAGCACCGTGCCAATGAGGCTTGGCGTGTACGCTAGCCGTGGAGCAAAGCCCGCCTGCCGGCAGGCCGCCAGGATGCCATCGTGCGAACCAACCCCCTCGCGCCGTGCGAGCACGACCAAGGGTTCACCCGCCAGCAACTTCCACGGCATGTTCTTGCGCGAGGCGAGCGGGTGCGACGGGGGCATGACCGCGCCGAAGCGTTCCTGACGGAGCAATAGCGTGCACAACCCCGAGGCGGGCGGGGCGGAAACCGGTCGCGTAAACGCGGCGGACAGGCGACCTTTGGCGAGCATCTCCCAGACCCGCTCTGGGGTGCGCTCCTCGAGGTGCACGGCGACCCGCGGAAAGCGCTTCCGGTATTCCGCCAGCAGACGCCCGAGGAACGGCTGCGTCGGCGGCCCGATGTAGCCGAGGCGCAACTCCCCTTCCTCGCCCGCCGCCGTGCGACGCACCCGCCGCATCGCCTCCTCCCAGCGCTCGAAAAGGATGGCCGTCTCGCGCAGCAACACCAACCCAGCCGGCGTGAGGCTCACCCGCCGTCGATTGCGATCCAGCACCGGCCCGCCCAGTTCCGCCTCGATCTCCTGCACCGCCCGGCTCAACGCCGGCTGGGCAATGCGCAGGCGCTCGGCCGCACGCGAGTAGCTCAACTCCTCGGCCACAGCCTGGAAATAGCGGAGATGTCTCAAGTCCATACGGCGCTTGTGATACTATCCCGGCATAACCGTAATAGCGAAGCAGTATTTCCTGTATCACCCACCTATCCGCTATGAATCGTCGTTCGCTGCCCGCCAGCGCCCATGTCCCTGCGCAAAACCCTGTTTCTATTCTTCACCGGATGGCTGATCGTGATCAGCGCGCTGCACGCGCGCTTGAATCCCGACTCGGTCCGGGACTTCCGCGAATTGGTGGCTTCGTTACGCCGCGACAAGACCGTCGTCACGACCGACAAATTCAAGATCGGCTTCCTGCCGGTCACCTGCCATCTCACCTGCCCGGTCACGGATTTCATTAACCAGCAACTCACGGGTGGGAGCACGTTTCAACCCATCCGCTTCAATAGCTGGCCGGAACTGAAGGAATCGTATCTGGCCGGCCACACCCCCGCCACGTTCATCCTCGCGCCCATGGCCATTGCGTTGCGCGAACAAGGCGTGCCGATCAAGATCGTCTATCTCGGCCACCGCGATGGCACGGCCGTGATGGTGCATAAAGATTCGCAGATTTTTCGCATGGAAGATCTGCGCGGAAAACGGGTCGCCGTCCCGAATCGCTACTCCAATCAACGCCTGCTCTTCTTCCGCGCCCTCAAGCTCGCGAACATGACCATCGCCGACATTCAGCTCGTCGAGATGCCGCCGCCCGACATGCCCGCGGCGCTCTACTCGAAATCCGTGGATGCGATCTGCTCCGGTGAACCTTTCATGGGGCAGACCGAACTCGACGGCTACGGCCGCGTTTTGTGGCTGACGAAAGACGTGTGGCCCAACTTCATCTCCTGCGTGCTCGCCGTGCGGGACGACGTCATCCAGACGCGCCGCACGGATGTCCAGGCGCTGGTCGATGGCATCGCGAAAAGCGGCAAGTGGCTCGACAAAAGCATGGATCACCGCATGAGCGCCGCACAGTTCGTCTCGAAAAACTACTACATGCAGGACCCGCGCCTCCTCATCTTCGTGCTCAGCAAACCACCGGATCGCGTGAAGTACACCCGCCTCACCCCGCTCAAGCCGGACTTCGAGGAAATCGAGATGCTGGGCAAGGAATCGGGCATTCTGAAAGGCACCGCCCACTTTGAGGATTACGTCGATCCCACTTTCGCCGACGCCGCGACCGAGCATGCCGACGCCTGGAATTTCGAAGGCCCCAAGCCATGAGCACCGTCGTCGCCGAACCCTCTCCGCCACCCGCGCAGCAGGACGATCCCGCCGCCCCTCCCGCCCGGCGCAAAGACCCGCACGCCTGGCTGAAGCTCGCCCTCCCCTTGCTGGTCGCCGTCGTATTTCTTTTCGCGTGGGACACCGCCGTCCGCATCTCGGCAAGCGAGGTCTTTCCCCGCCCGCTCGAAGTGGCCAAAGGCATCCGGGAGCTCATCCAAAAAGGACTGCTGGTCAGATACATCGTCGCCTCGCTCTTCCGCGTGACGTGGGGCTTCGGTCTCGCCGTGCTGGTGGGCGTGCCCTTCGGCTTGTTCCTCGGCTGGTTCAGCCGCGCCTACCAGGCCTTCAACCCGATGATCCAGATCTTCCGGCCGATCTCGCCGATCGCCTGGATCCCCGTGGCCATTCTTTGGTTCGGCATCACCGACATCGCGCCCATCTTCCTCATCTTCCTGGCGAGCGTTTTCCCGATCACCGTCTCGGCCACGGCGGCGGTGATGAACATGCAACAAGTTTATTTGCGCGCGGCGCAGAATTTCGGCCTGCGCGGACTGCCGCTGTTCCGCCGCGTCATTCTTCCTGCGGCGTTGCCGCAAATCATCACTGGGATTCGCATCGCCTTGGGTGTGGCGTGGCTTGTCGTCGTGGCGGCGGAAATGATCGCCGTGAACTCCGGCCTCGGCTACCTCATCATCGACGCGCGCAACGCCGGCAAGCGCTACGACCTCGTCGTCGCCGGCATGGTCATGATCGGCCTCATCGGCCTCGTGCTTGATCTGCTCGTGCGCCGACTGGAGAACTTCGACGAGGTCCGGTGGGGTTACGCCAACAAATGAGCAGCGTCGTTCATATCCGCGATCTTTGGATGAGCTTTCCCGGCAAGGAATCCGGCCAGCAGATCCACGTCCTCGAGCACATCGATCTCGAAGTGACCCCGGGCGAGTTCGTCTGCATCGTCGGCCCCAGCGGCTGCGGCAAATCGACCTTGCTCAATATCATCGGCGGCTTCCTCACGCAGACGCGCGGCGAGGCCCTTGTCGAAGGCCAGCCGGTGCACGGACCCGATCCCCGCCGCATTTTCGTCTTCCAGGAAAACGGCGTCTTCCCCTGGCTCACCGTACGGGAAAATATCGGCTTCGGCCTGCTCGCTAAACCCGAGGAAGAGCGGGAGAAAACGGTCGCGCACTACACCGAGATGGTCGGTCTCAACGGCTTCGAAAACGCCTACCCGCGCGAACTCTCCGGCGGCATGCGCCAGCGCGTGGAAATTGCCCGCGCCCTCGCCGCCAATCCCGACATCATTTACATGGATGAACCATTCGGCGCGCTCGATTTCATCACCCGCTTGAAGATGCGCGCCGACCTCGTGCGCATCTGGCAGGCGGAAAAAAAGACCATTCTCTTCGTCACCCATGACATCGAGGAAGCCGTGCAACTTGCCGACCGAGTCATCATCATGAGTCGCCGCCCGGCAACCATCCAGAAGGTGGTGCCCGTCAATCTTCCCCGCCCTCGCGACCTTGATTCCGCCGGCTACCTCCAAACCCGCGACGAAATTTTTCAGTCGATGGGCATGAGTGTGCGGATCGGCTTTTAAAGAGCCGTCGCTGGAGGCGAACCGAAGGCCTTAAGATTCGATCCACCGCATGAGCATGGCGATCAGGACGCCGCCAGCGGTGAGTTCAAGCGTAGTCTGGACTGCCACCGAGTGCAGATCCAGTTTGGGACGGTGAAAGTGGGGGAACTTCATAGCTTACCTTAAGCATCGCCCATGCCTCCAACCGTGGACGCTCGCGAAATTACAAAATCTCCGCTTCGTCCGGGAATCCGGAATCACGGCGGATCGAGTCCAGCCGGCGGCGCATCCCGCGGGCGGATTCCGGGCGATTCACCGCACGAATCACCGCCATCACCACCACCGGCAGCGCCAGCAAGGCGCCGATCGAAATCATCGTCGTCGCCGTCGTTTTCTGGGCGGGGCGGCCGAGCTTGCCGGCGATCAGCAGACCGATCCCACAGCCCACGGCCGTCTGGGTAATCGCCAGGAGACTGGTTTGCACAGGATCGGATGACTTCGACATGATGCTCGCAATATGCAATGGGCGTGCCAAAAGGAAACCTGAAAAACACCATGGCCAAACCCCTTTATGTGCTCATCCTTGCCGGCGGCAGCGGCGAACGCTTCTGGCCGCTGAGCCGCAAGTCGAAACCCAAGCAACTCCTCTCGCTCTTTTCCGAGGAGACGCTCCTCGAGGCCACCCTGCGCCGGCTCGACGGCCTCGTGCCCGCTGAGCAAGTCCTCATCCTCACCAACGCCGACCAGGAAAGCAGCGTCCGCTCGCTCTGCTCCACGCTGCCGCGTGAAAACATCATCGCCGAGCCCGCCAAGCGGGACACCGCCGCGGCCATCGCCCTTGGCGCCGGCTGGATCGCCCAGCGCACGCCCGACGCCACGATGATCGTCCTGCCTGCCGATCACCTCATCAAGGACACCGCCGGCTTTCAGCACACCTTGCGCGTCGCCGCCGCCGCCGCCGAGGAAACCGGCGAACTCGTCACCATCGGCATCAAGCCCACGTGGGCCTGCCCGGGCTTTGGCTACATCGAGCAAGGAGCGCCCCTCGCCCTGGCGAGCGGTCCCACCGACCCGCCCATTTTCGAAGTCACCCGCTTTCGCGAAAAGCCCGACGTCGAGCTGGCCGAGACCTTCCTTGCGCAGGGCAATTTCCGCTGGAACGCCGGCATGTTCATCTGGACGGTGCGCGCCATTCTCAGCGCCTTCAATCGCTACGCGCCCGCGCTCGGCGAATTCATCGGCCTCCTGCATGCCGGCGAAGATTTTCCCGCCCTGTTGCGCAACGCCTTCCCAACGCTCCCGAAGATCTCCATCGACTACGCCATCCTAGAGAAGGCCACCCGCGTGCTGGTGGTGGAAGCCGCGTTCGACTGGGACGACGTCGGCGGCTGGGAAGCGGTCGCGAAGTACCTCAAGTGCGACCACGCCGGCAACCACAGCAACGGCGAAGTGAAGGTCCTCGAGGCCGCCAATAACATCGTCTTCAGCAGTGAAGGCCGCACCGTCGCCCTGCTCGGCGTGAGCGATCTGATCGTCGTGCAAACCGCCGACGCCATTCTCGTCTGCCACCGCCACGAGGCGGAGAAGATCAAACAACTCGTCGCGCTGATTCCTCCGGAGTTGCAATGAACGATTGGCCACAAAGAAGCACAAAAGACGCAAAAAATCCGGGCCTGATACCCGCGCTATTGTTTGCCTATTATCCTTCCGTTCCGATGCCAGCCTTTTGTGACTTTTGTGCCTTTTCGTGGCCATCCCCATGAAGCGCGCCCTCGGGATCGATCACGGCGACGCACGCATCGGCCTGGCCATTTCCGACGACCTCGGGATGCTCGCGCATGCGCTGGAGACGATCTACGTCAAGGAGACCGTCGATCCCGTGGCGCACATCGCCGCCGTCGTCGCCAGCCGGGACATCGGCCACATCGTCCTCGGCCTGCCCCGCAACATGGACGGCACCTACGGCCCCGCTGCGGAAAAGGTCCGCGCCTTTGCCGAGAAGCTGCGCACCGCCTGCCCCTGCCCGGTCAAGCTCTGGGACGAAAGGCTCACCTCCGTCGCCGCCCAGCGCTCTCTCCACGAAGCCGGCCGCAACGTGAAAAACAGCCGCGAGGTCATCGACCAGGTCGCCGCCCAGCTCATCCTCCAAGGCTGGCTCGATTCGCAGGCGATGCTGGGGTAACGGCGGCGCGGTTGCGGCACCGGCACGCCGCACTTCCCTCCACCCGTTCGCGCGGGTTACACTGTCACCAATGAGCGACATCCTCCGCCTCAAGCTCCTCATCGCCTACGATGGACGGCCCTTCCGCGGCTGGCAGAGCCAGGCCACGAAGGACGCCGTGCAGGACCACGTGGAAGCAGCCTTCGCCAACACCATCGGCGAAAAGGTGAGCGTGCAAGGCAGCGGACGCACCGACGCCGGCGTCCACGCCCTGGCGCAGATCGCTCATGCCGACGTCCCCACCGCCCGTCTTGAGGTCACCGCCTGGCAAGGCGCGCTGAACAACTTTCTCCCCCCTGAAATCCGCGTCTTGCGCGTCACCCGCGCCGCGCCGGATTTTCATGCCCGCTTCAGCGCCCGCGGCAAGATCTACACCTACCGCATCTGGAATTCCCAGTACCTGCATCCGCTGGAAATCGGCCGCGTCTGGCACATGCCGAGCGCGCTCGATCTCGATATCCTCCGCGCGGGCCTGGTGTTGCTCGAGGGCCAGCACGACTTCGCCGGCTTCGCGGCCAACCGCGCGCCCGGCTATGCCGCGGAGGACACCGTGCGCACCATCCAGCAAATCACCCTCTCGCGCCGCGGCGAATTGCTCACCCTGCGCTTTGAAGGCAACGGCTTCCTCTACAAGATGGTCCGCCTGCTGACCGGCACGCTCGTCCGCTGCGCGCAAGGCCGTGCGGAACTCACTTTCATCCATGAACTCCTCGCCGAAAAAGGCGCGCGCAAGACCAGCTTTGCCGCCCCGGCGGAAGGGCTCTATCTCACCCGCGTGCTTTATTGAGCGCCGGGCAGCGTGTTCGTCGCGGGAGGAGTCGTCGCCGCCCCCGGAACAGTGGTCGCACCCGTCGTGGTCGTGCCGTCCGTCTTCGGCTTCAACTTGATCGCGTATTTATCGTACTCGTAAGTCAGGTTCGCGACCTCGCAGAGATACTTCACGGCTTCGGTGAAGGGGACATTGGTCAGGTTCAAGGTCACCGTCTGCGTGTTCACTTGGTCCGCCGGCAATTGCACGACGAAGTTCACCGCCAGCTTGTTGTTCGATTGCCGCTTCACCGCATTCCGCAGGTAATCCAGCGCCGAACTCAGGGTCGCCTCGTGAAATTGAATCTGTGGGATCACGATCGAGGCCATTTGCCTCTCGATGGGGACCGATGCCGTCTTGCCCGTGCCCATCTCGGCCTTGAGGCGCACCAGGAACTTGATGGCCGTGGTGTTGCGCGAGTCCATGCTATAGACCATCTCGAAGGCGGACTTGGCGCCCGCGAAATCACCTTTCGTGTAGGCGTTCTGGCCTTCGGTAATCAGTTGTTGAATCTGGGTCGCCGTCTCATCCGCGTAAACCGCGGTGGCAAACGCAAGCGTGAGGGTGCAAGCGAGGAACTGGAGGGGTTTCATGCCGCCAATATGCCACCGCTCCAGCCAAAAGCCAAGTGGGGTACAGGCGACAAACTCCGAAGGTAAATTCCCCGGAAACTAGTCAAAAGCGCCGATTTGACCCTTCGGCTAAATAGCAACCAAACCCGCTACTTCTGCGCTCGCCTCGCTTCATTTTCGCAATCGTATCGCAATCAATACGATCAGCACGATAAGCGGAATGAGGACAGGCCAACCAATGTGAATCGAGCCACTAAACCCTTCGGGGCTAGGCGACTTTTGGATGGATGTCATAACCAAGACTCTCCAACTGTGTCGTCAGGGCCTGAAAGCCGGAAGTCCAAAAGAACACCGATGCCCAGAAGACGACAAACTGCGGAAAGGATGGCTCTGAATGTTCGATGCGGAGACCGACGGAAAAAATGCCGCGATGCCTACTAAGCCTCCGAATCTTGTCTTTGGGGAAGAGGTACTCATGGCCCATGCAGGAAAGATGGAGACCGTCCGCGTCGGCTGAAAGTGTAGCGAATGGAAAAGTCGCATTGAAGTAGTCGAGCCTCGCTCCACCTGTTTGAGAGAATCCTGGGTTCACGGGAAATGTGCGGTGTCGCCTAACCGACAGATTAGATGTCGGCTTGGATTTCTACCCCGCCGCCAGACCCTGCAAATCCTCCAGCGCCACGTACTCCAGCGCGGAGATGTGCGTCGCCGCCAGCACCACTTGCGGCGCGCAGCCGGCCTCGAACGCTTCCGCCCAGCGCGTCACGCACAGGCACCAGCGATCACCCGGCTTGAGGCCGGGGAAGTCGTATTCGGGCACGGGCGTGGAGAGATCATTCCCCGCCGCTCGCGAGAAGCGCAGGAAGTCCGCCGTCATCACCGTGCAGACCGTATGCAGACCATGATCCCCCGGTCCGGTGTGACAGCAACCGTCGCGATAAAAGCCGGTAGGCGGATCGAAGCTGCAAGGCTGCAGCGGCTGGCCGAGAACGTTGGAGGCTTGGGACATGGCAGTAGCAGCACTATCGTCTCATCGACCTATCGGTCATCTACTTCCTATTCTTCCTAGATCTTGTCGGCGGAATACTCCCAGCCCTTGCGATACTCGGCGCGTTTGATGAACTTCGAGGCCTCGGGCAGGCCCACCGCTTCGAGATTCAGCGCGTCCCACTCGATGCGCACACCGGGATAGTGCATGGCCAGGCCACCGACGAGCGTTAGCTCCGTGAGCGGCACCGAATAGTCGAACTGCGACATGAAGCGGAACGGCGTGCCGTTCTTGATCGCCAGCGTGAATTCCTCCTGCGGAGCGCCGGCCTTCGGGCTGCGCTCCAGCGTCTGCGCCACGGGGCTCGCCATGATCGCTTCGCGCCGGGCCTTGGGCCAGATCTGCGGCTCCTTCGCCTGGTCGTGCGGATTGAAAATGACCCCTTCGCTGCCGACGATGTACCATCCGCCCGGCGACACCTTGCCCGCCTTCTTCGGGTCCTTGTCCTTGAACGCTTCCGCCTGGTCGACCGCCTCGGGGAAGTCCGGCAGGTATGGTGTGCCGTCGGCCTTCTTGCCTTCGTACCAAGTGAGCGTGATGTCGCCGTGGCCCCGCACATCGGGGAATTCCATCTTCACGATCGAGCCCTTGGGCCACGCGGTGTCCGTGATTTCGTCCACCTGCGTCGCCGTGACATAGCGCGGCACGCCGAGATCCAGCGCCCACGAGGCGGCGTCGATGAGATGGCAGCCCATGTCGCCAAAGGCGCCCGCACCGAATTCGATGAAGCCGCGCCACTTGAAGGGATGAATGTCGGGCGAATACATATGGTGCGGCGTCGCCGCCAGCCACAGTTCCCAGTCGAGATTCGCCGGCACATCCGCAGGCTTGAAGACGACGTCCTTGCCCTGCGGCCAGATGGGGCGGTTCGTCCACACGTGGACTTCCTTCACCTTGCCGATCACCCCGGCGGCGATCCACTCCTTCACCACGCGGTTGTCGTCGTAGGTGTGGCCCTGGTTGCCCATCTGCGTGATCACACCCTTCTTCTTCGCCGCCTTGTGCAGTTCGCGTGCTTCCCACAGCGTATTGACCAGCGGTTTTTGCACACACACGTGCTTGCCCGCCGCGATGGCATGCATCGCCGCCGGATAGTGCGCGTGGTCGGGTGTCGACACCGTCACCGCCTCGATTTCTTTCACCTCGTCGAGCATCTTGCGGAAGTCGCGGAACAGCTTCGCATTGGGAAATTTCTCCGCGGCCTTGGCCAGCGTCTTTTCATCCACGTCACAGAGCGCCACGACCTCGTTGCCTTTCGACAGCCCTTCGAGATCCGACGCGCCCTTGCCTCCACAGCCGATCGCCGCCACGCCGAGCTTGCGGCTCGCGGGGACTTCATCGGCGCGGGTGAGGATATTCGGCAGGATGATGCCACCGGCGGTGGTGGCGGTGAGGCCCTTGAGGAAGGAACGGCGGCTGGGACGGAGGAAGGGAGAGTTCATGATGAGGTGGGGAAACGAAGCGAATGGCGCTTTGGTTGGGAGCGGCACATTTCACAACCCGCGGCCCAAGCGCAAGCTTAGAGGCGGCTTACGCAAAACCGTAGCTGGGGAAATGCTTGCACCCGCCGCCGAACGGGTGTCCACTTTTTATACGGACGTCAGGGCGAGCAAATCCGAACTCCCACTAGAATACCTATGGAACAGCTCATTACCGTTGCCACTTTCAACGAACGCGACCCCGCCGATCACACCGCCACCCGCCTGCGCGAAGCCGGCCTCAACGCGGAAGTGTACGACGAATCCCACGAGCAGAAGTGGAAGCTGTTCAACCTCCATCCGCGCGCCCACATGCGGGTCCGCGTGCACTCCACCGAGGAGAGCCGCGCCCACGCCTTGCTCGACGAATGGGAACACGCCGACCCCGCCCTCAGCCAGGCCATCAAGTGCCCCGAGTGCGCTTCCTCGCGCATCGAGTTTCCGCAATTTTCCCGCCGCACCATCATGGGCGCGCTGCCCGCCTTGGTCGCCGCCACCGGCGTGATCGCGCAGGAATACTACTGCGAGGCCTGTCACTTTACCTGGCCCGCCGTCACCAAGGACGAGCCCGAGCTCGATGCCTTGAATTGGCGCAAGAGCGCCAAGGTGCCGTAGGGATCGGTCCGGGCGGATTTGATCCGGTAATCCAGTTCCCGCAGGAACGCCGTCTGCCCTCGACGCAGATGCGCGAAAAGCTCCGCGCGCCGGCCGCCCAGTGCCTGCAACGCGCGACCGTGGCCGAGCCACAGAAACCAGACACACGCCTCGCCGAGCAGTCGAAACCCGCACGCCCACGCGAAGCTCATGCCTCGCGGATGACGGGACGCGAGGCGGTCGCGATGAAAATCAATGTGTCGCGCTTCATCGCGCAGGATGAGCTGACACATGTCGGCGATCGGCTGATCTCCCACGTGACGCCGAATGACGCGGTAATAGCCGGTGCTGACAATTTCCACGACCAGCAGCACCAGCATCTCAAACTGCACCCCGAGACGGCGGCGAATGGCATAAAACAACTCGAAGCCAAAAGTGCTGGTCACGAAAGTCCCCTGCACCCGCTCCACGGCGCAAGCGAGGAGCCGCGAGTGTTCGCGCTCCTCGGCAAACCAAAGGTCGACGACCGTGCGCGCCTCTTCCGCCGAGCCGCGATAGCGCTCGGCATCGCGCGCCACCAGGCAACATTCGCCGCCGCCGTCGCCGAGTTGATACTCCGCGAGCGAAAGCGCGAGCAGGCGGCGCTTCTCCTCGGGCATGGTGAAGGGTGCGCTCCAATCGGGTTCACGACGATGAAGACGATTGGCGCGGAAGTGACGGATCCAATGTGGGTAGTTCATAAAGCGAGGGTGAAAATCACAGCGGCGTCGACTCGGGCTGCGGTTCGGATGACTTGTTGGCCCGCACTGGCCCGGCGGGATTGGTAGGAGCGCCAGTCGGACTGAGCCCGGCGCTCGATTTCCGCGCCCGCCAGTCGCACGACCCGTTCCCTGGCCTCGATTACGTCGGAGGTCACCCGATCCGTGGTGGAGGCCACGGAGCAGAGGGCCGCCCAACCACCCGGCCCAAGCGACTCGAGGTACTTGAAGTCCAGCGTGCGTGACCGGTTACTCCGCCACTGGCCGACATTGAACTCGGCGACAAAACCGGCCACATCCAGGAATTGCAGCACGAAGAAGAGCGTGAAGATGGCCAGCACGTTGCGAAAGATGAGCCCGTTCAAGCTCCCTTCGCGGACCACATGCCACGCGAGCAGGACGAAGCCGCAGGTCACCAGCAGGAGGAAGCATCCCACATAGACGCGCAACTCCGAGAGCTGATAGGCGTCGACATACAGTTTCAGCCGCAAGACGACGCCCGCGATCAGCAGGAGGTTTTGGCCGATCCAGAGCAGCGCGAGCGCCTTCAATCCACGGCCCCGGGCGATGTCGAGCGACTGCTGGAACATCGCCGCCAGCACCACGGCGGAAAGCAGCACGGCGAAGATGAGGCTGTAAACTCCGCTGTGCACGAATTGGCTGAAGGAGACGCCTTCGGGCAGTTTCGCGTGCTGCCAGAGGTACGAGACATCGATCGTGTTCACCGTGAAAAACAGCGCGTTGAGCACGAAGAGGATGAAGCGGCTCTGCCACACAGCCACCGTCCGGTCCGTGCGGACAACGCGCGACCATTGCCGCGTCCAAAAGCGCGGCTGCGCCCCGGGCTTGCGGGGCTGCACGAGCACGAGGGCCACGGTGCTGATGGCCAGCCAAAAGACGAGGTGTCCGAAGGAGAAGTCGAAATTCTGAATCCACTCGAGCACCGCGTTGGAGATGCGGCCGCAGAATTGACTGAATACCGCGTTGCCCATTTGAAAGACGACGAGGAAGACGATCCCCAGGCACGCGGCAGGCGCAATCGCCTGCAACGAGCGCGCCACGACGTCGGTATTGGCCTTGCTCAAGCCGACACTCACCAGAGCGCTGGAAGAGAGCCGGCGAAAAAACCAGGGCCAGCGCCCGAGCGAGCAAAGCCACCCGGCCAGCGCTTCCGACCAGCGCGCCCAGGCCGTGCCGACAACTTCCCGATAGCAACTCTCACCGACGACGACCGCGAGCAAGGCCGCGAGGACGATCGTGTTGGTCAACGACGTTTCCAACGCCGTGGCGACGGACGCCAGGAACATCAACCCGCAGGCGATGGCCGGTCGCCGCCGTCGGCCCGCAGGCGCATGCAGGAAGAGGACGACGATCGCCGCCAGGCAGAAATACAGTCCAAAGGGGAGACCGGGCGTCGGGCGCCAGAAGAGATAATCCGCCATCAAGACCAGGAGCGGAGCGATGGTGAGCGCGGGCCAGATGCGTTCATTCGGCAGAGGGGGCGCGGCGTCGAGAGGGAGATCGGAGGTGGATGAGTTCATGTGAATCAGTGGGTGGTGACGGAAAATGTGGCGGCGATGACCTCGAGACGCGTGCGCACCGTGGCGACCGTTTCCTTCAGCGTGCTGGTGCCGGCGGTGAGACCCACGACTTGCGCCTCGCGAAACCATTCCGCCCGCAATTCCTCCGCGCGCTCGACGTGATACACGGCGCGCCCCGCGACGGCGGCGGCGGCGACCAGTTGGAGCGTGTTGTTGCTGTTGCGTCCGCCCACCACCACCAGCGTGTCGCACTCGGCGAGGAGCTTGCGCAGGGCCGTCTGGCGATTCTTCGTCGGCTGGCAGACGGTATCGCAAAAGCGCACTTCGCTCGCCGGTCGCGCGTCGCGGATGGCCGCGACCAGCGCGAGCACTTTGTCCAAAGGCTGCGTCGTCTGGGAGATGACGCCGAGGCGCTCCGCGTGTGGCAACTGCGCGAGGTCGTCCGCGCTCTCGATGATGCACGTCCCGGGGAAGTCGCCGGTCAGCCCTTCTACTTCCACATGCCCGCGTTTGCCAATGACCACCGGCGCAAAACCGAGTTCCACCAACGTGCGTAGTTTCTCGTGCGCCTGCCGCACCAGCGGGCACGTGCCATCCGCCACGCCAAACCCCGCGTTGCGCCATTCGGTGCGAGCCTTGTCGGAAGCGCCGTGCGCGGTGATCATCACCTGCGGCGTCTGCGCGGAATCGGCATCGTGCAGCGCGCCTTCGCGCACGCCCTGTCGCATCAGGCGTTCGCGGACGATGGGGTTGTGGACGAGTTCGCCGAGGATGGTGAGCGGAGCGCGCCCCGCCAGTTCCTCGGCTTGGGCGATGGCGTCGCGCACGCCGAAACAAAGGCCGTAGTGTTCTGCGAGTTGGATTTTCATAATAGGATTTCGGAAGTAACTTTGTGCGACAAAGCTTGAGGGTAAAAAATTTTACGGTCGGCCGGCTTTGACGATCTGTTCGAGGATGGTCAGGTACTCTTGAAACGATTGGCGGCCCTTGTCGGTCAGCGCGTAGGTGGTCTGCGGGCGTTCCCGCACTTCCTTGAGTTCCTTGGTCACGGTCACGTAGCCGTTGTCGTGCAAGGTTCGCAGGTGCGTGATGAGATTGCCGTCGCTCAAGGCCAGTTCGGCTTTCAAATCCTGAAAAGACCAACTGGGTCGGGTGGCGAGGAGCGTCATGATTCCGAGGCGGCCCTTTTCATGGATGAGCTTGTCGAGTTTATCGAAGTCGAACATCGGTTCACGGCGTGCTGCTCAAGGTGGCGGGCGCCGACGCCCGGCGCGGCCAGGTGCAGGCGGCGTAGATCAGGTGAAAGCCGCCGAAGGTGGCGACCATCAAAAGGTTGGCTGCGGTGGGTCGATGTGTTTCACCGTGCCCCAGCATACGCGTCAACTCCAGCCAATGGTCGAACCCGAAGGAAAGAAAGCCCGCCACGAGGAAAAACCAACCCAGGATGGGAATGGATTTGGGAGCAAATTGGGCCG
This sequence comes from Chthoniobacter sp., assembly GCF_040003245.1. Lineage (NCBI taxonomy): Bacteria > Pseudomonadati > Verrucomicrobiota > Spartobacteria > Chthoniobacterales > Chthoniobacteraceae > Chthoniobacter > Chthoniobacter sp. The sequence continues at coordinate 57,998 of NZ_JBDUCX010000001.1, read as the reverse complement.
TAGCCAGCAACCCGAGTCCATAAAAGACCATCCAAATTGGCGGTAAGTTCCAACGCGCGCTCACACTTCCTAAAAAGAGAGAGGCAAAAGTAAACACGGCCCCGCAAAGCACAGGCGGAAAAAGCGCCCATAGCGCCTTGCGCATGGCCGGCGAGATGAAGGGTTCACTACGCTCGCGGGCGGCGCGCCAAATGAAAAGCGCGTTGGCGGTAATAGTGAGAAGAAGGACCGCCATCCAGCCGAAAAAGAACCAATGGGCAAACGCCACCTCTTCGATCCCCTGCGGCAACGGCCGCCACTGAAACCACAGCCACCCACCAAAGCCAGTGGAGCAAATGCCGCCGACGAGAGCTGAGGGAGCAGAGATGGCCCGATAAATCGTCGCCTTCTCCATGAGCGAACGAATGACGCGCAGGTGTTCCTCGGCTTCGGTGGCGGTCGGCATGCGGGGCACTTTGCGTGGCAAAGTATTACTTTGCAAGACAAAGTTACGGAAAATTCTTCGACTCCGGTTCGCAAGGATGCGCTTCCGCGCATAGTCACGACGTTCTCCTTTATGTCATCCTGAGCGAAGTCGAAGGATCCCGTCGCTCTACTAGCGATGTCGCTGGCTGGACGACGGGGTTTGCCCCGCAGTCCCATAGGCGTCTCGCTGCGCTCGGCTTTCGACTGCGTTACACTCCGCTTAGAATGACCCGCGAGGAGGGCGGCTTGTTTTCACACTTGCGCCGGTTTTGCCGAACCCATCCTTGCCGACGCTCTTGCTACGATTTACTTCGGTAATCCGATGAGTTGGTGAGACTACGGCGGCGAAGCGGCGTGCGGGCTATGCACCAAGGATTTTTGATGCAAGTAATATGCAATAATAAGGCGAGGTCCCATTGGCGATCGGCTCGCCAGAACTGTTTACCGAGCCTTGATCGGACCAGAGTAAGAATAGGCTGGTAAAGCCCAGTCAAGGCCGGTCAAGGCTGGTAAAGGTCCAAATTTTTTCCCAGCCGACACCGACGCTCACGTTGCGAGGCGCGGACGTAATGCCATTAAATGGCATTTAGCCTCGGCCGTCGGCGACTGCGGAATACCACAGCCTCTATTGGAGAGCCAGCCTACCCGCCGAGGCGGCGCTTGGGTTTGTTGGCCTTCTTATTCGAGTGCTTCCGCGGGCCGCTCGGAGGCTTGCCTCCGGTCTCGGGATGCCGGCCGAACTTCTGGCCGCGCGTTTCGTTGGCCTTGTCGCGCGGGGTGCGGGCGCGGAGATGGAGGAGGATCGGCAGGCCGGTGTAGGGCGCCTTCTCGCGCAGCTGCGTGTCGAGGTAGCGGCGGTAACTTTGATCGAGGAGCTTCTCGTCGTTCACGAAGAGCACGAACTCCGGAAGAGGGATGACTTTTCCGGACGGACGATCGGGCTGCGTGCCGAAGAGGATCTTCAGGCGCTTGCCGCTCTGGATCGCGGGCGGGTGGCCGGCGATGGCCTCGGCGAGCAGACGATTGAGCACGCCGGTGCCGATGCGGAACTGCGCTTCGGTGCGGATGCGCTCGATGGTCTTGAACAGGCGCGTGAGTTCGGCGCCGGTCTTGGCACTGACCAGCATCGCGGGCGCGTAGGGGATGAAGAACAGCTCGGAACGCATCTCCTCGAGGACTTCCTTGAGCTCTTCCTTGCCGTCGGTGCGGTCCTTGATGAGATCCCACTTATTGAGGGCGACGACGCACGGCTTGTTCGCTTCCTGGATCATGCCGGCGATCTTTTTGTCCTGCGCGGTGACGCCCATGGTGGCATCGATCACGAGGCAGCAGATGTCCGCGCGGCGGATGCTGGTCTCGCTGCGCATGACGCTGAAGACTTCGACGGTATTGTCCACCTTGCCGCGCGGGCGAATGCCGGCGGTATCGATGAGCACGTAGCTCTGGCCGTGGCGCTCGTAGGGGATGTCGATGGCGTCGCGCGTGGTGCCGCTGATCGGCGAGACGAGCGTGCGCTCATCGTGCAGAATGGCATTGGTCAGCGAGGACTTGCCGACATTCGGCCGGCCGACGATGGCGATCTTGATCGGCGCCGCCAGCGCCGCCGCGGCCTCTTCGGCGTAAACGGACGGCGGCAGCAGGCGTTCCAGCCAGGCGACCATCGGGAGGAAGCCGCGATTATGCTCGGCGCTGATCGCGATGGAATCGGGAAAGCCCATGCGCGTGAACTCGGCGGCGCGAGTCTCGTGTTGATCGACGTCGATCTTATTGATGGCCAGCAGCAGGGGCTTGTCGGCGCGGCGCAGCATCCGGGCGAGGTCCTCATCCAGGGGCGTGAGGCCATCCTGCCCGTCGACGACGAAGAGCAGGACATCGGCCGCCGCGAGGGCGATCTCCACTTCCGCGCGCACCTGGCCGGTGAAATTGGCGTCGACGTTCGCTCCAATGCCGCCGGTATCGATGATCTCGAAGGGGTAGTTGCCGAGTTTGCAGCTCGAGACGATGCGGTCGCGAGTGACGCCTGGCATATCGTGCACGATGGAAATCTTGCGCCCGGCCAGGCGATTAAAGATGGCGGATTTGCCGACATTGGGTCGGCCGACGATGGCTACGGTGCGGGGCATTGGGGAAAGTGGATGGTTGAGAGTGGATAGTGGATAGCCGGTTTCTCCGCGTGCGAACGCCGCCGGGCTGTCGGCCACAAGGTGATGGCTATCCGCCGATGGGGCAAGGCTTGCTTCGCGGCGGACGTCCACGCCTAACGAACGACGGCTATCAACTGTCCACCATCCCCTATCCACTTCTTCTCAAATCTCATTCGGATCCTTGGGATCCGGGTGCCCGTGATGATGCATCTGCGCAACACCTTGGGCCACATAGCCTATCCCGGAGAGCAAAGTGAAGATGCCCGCCAGCCAGACGGGAATATCGAGAAAGGCCACGTCGAGGTTCCAGCGGCCGACGACGAGGTTCTTTTGGAATGGGTTGTATTGGAGCATGTAGACCCCGATCGCGATCATCTGCAGCGCGGTCGCGGTCTTGCCCATCCAGGTCGGGCGAACGGACACGGTGCCATTGAGGAAATGCAGGGTGAGCGCGCCGATGACGATCACGGCATCGCGTGACACGACGAGCACGGCGAACCACACGGGAAATTCGTAGGCCCAATTGGAAAGGCTGAGCGTGATGATCCCGGTGAGGAGCAGTCCCTTGTCCGCGATGGGGTCGAGCACCACGCCGAGCCGGCTGCGCTGGTTGAAGCGCCGGGCGATATACCCGTCGATGCCATCGCTGGCCGCGGCGAGGACGAAGATGCCGATGGCCGTCCAGCGCTCCCATTCCTGCGGCTCCCCGCGCTGCACGCTGCGGCCGTAGTAGATGGCCATCATCACGAAGACGGGGATCAGGAGAATCCGCGTGATGGTGATTTTGTTCGCCGTGGTCATGGGGCCGCGAACATGGAACGGGAATTGCGGCTGGAAGGCAATCGCGCCTTGGCCTTTGAATGCGCACACCGATGGGCCTCCTCTCCCTTTTCAAAAACACGACATCGACGCCTGGGGCAGCCGCGACGACGCCGGCCGATGAGCCGCAGGGTCTCTGGCGGCAGGCGCCGTTTGCCGCCTTCGCTGCCGGTGAGGAGGTGCATTCGATCTATGTGCGCGACCGGGTGCCGGCGCTGGTGCCGTCCTTCGTCGTGGATTTTGCGCTGGGCTGCACGGCGTTTCGTTCGCTGCCTGTGCACATCGCCCAGTACGCGGAAAAGCATGCGTGGGGCAGCCTGGAAATCGAGGCGTTGCGCTCGTGGCTGCCAAAGTTGACGGAGGCCGGGATGCTCCTCTCGCGCGAGCAACTGCACGCTCGCGCATCGGCCATTGGCGATCCCCACGCGGAGCCGGCGAAGATCAGCGCGATCGGCTTCTCCACGGGGGGAGATCGCGGAGCGAGGCTGTTGCGCTCCTTTCGCAGCTTTGTCGAAAACGTGCGCACGCATGGGCGCACCGTGGATTTCCTGGTTGCCGATAGCTCGACAGAGCCTGCACAGCGAGGACGTCTCCGCGGGCAGGCAGGGGAACTGGGTGGCGATCTCGGCGTGACCGTCCGTTATCTGGGCGAGCAGGAAAAGCGGCGCTTTGCCGCGGAACTCTTGCGCCGCAGCGGATGCCGGCCGGAAGCACTGGAGTTCGGGCTGTTCGATCCGCTGGGGACAGGCTTCGCCCGTGGGGCCAATCGCAATGCGCTGCTGCTGCACGAGGCGGGCGCCATGCTCTCGAGCGTGGACGACGATGTGCTCTGCGAGTTCGCCTCCGCTCCGCCGGCGGACGCGCGCCTCGCGTTGTTCTCGAATGGCGATCCCTACGAGCGCTGGGTCTTCGCTGATCGCGGCAGCGCGCTCGAGGCCGTGAACTTTGAACCGCGCGATTATCTCGCCGAGCATGAAAAACTGCTCGGTCGCGATCTGGGCGCTTTGCTCACCGGCATGGGTGCGGCCGAAGGGGACGTCTCCAACGTAGGGCTCGGACTGCTCCGCAGGCTGGAAGCCGGCACCGCCCGGGTCCGCACCACGTTCATGGGCTGCGTCGGGGACCCCGAACTGCCAGCCTCCTGCTTCGACTACTTCCACAAAGGCCGGAACCGCGAACGCCTCACAAAATCGGCAGAGGAATCCCCCGCGAGCCTGGCCAGCCGCAGTGTCCTCGCGCGTCCACGGGTGCCGTCGCTGGGCGATGACAGCGTCGCACCGGGCATGGCCATCGGGCTCGATCATCGCGAGTTGCTGCCGCCTTTCTTTCCCGTGTTGCCCGCGGAAAGCATGGTCTTCAGCACTGCGACGTGGAAGTGCTGCGCGGGCTCGATCTCCGGGCATCTCCCGTTGTCCGTCCATCACGATTCCGGCGATCTCAACCCGGAGGATCGCGCGGCGGTGTTCGAGTTCGCACAAATGGTGCAGGCTATCCTGTCCCGCCACCAGTCCGGCGAGCTATTCGATAGCGCTATTCGCCTGCAGAAACTGGGGCGTCATCTCACCGAATTTGCCGCCCAGTCCGCGGCCGATTTTCGCGAGGCGTTCCATCACATCGTCCTCGAGCACGAGAGTCGCAAGATCATGGCGCTGGAGGAATCGTTGCGCACCGAAACCGACGCCCCGGAATTCTGGCGGCGCGACCTGCAGGATTTCCTCGATCACACCCGCGAGGCCATGCAGCAGGAAGACTTCGACATCCCCTACGCGTTGAAGGCCGGGCGCACCAGCGACGAAAACCGCGGCCTGATGCAACAGCTGATCGGCAGCTACGGTCTGCTGCTCGAAGACTGGCCGGGCATCGTCTCCGCCGCCCGCGACCTGCGTCGTGAAGGCACCTGCTTTTCCGTGGGCGCCAGCGGCGCTTAGAAGTGGAACGAGAGTCCCAGCGCGGTGCTGAAGCTCTGGTACGAGACGTGATCCTGGGAGGAGTCGTTATTAATGAAGCTCGTCGTCAGACTGCCGTACCAGTGGTCGTTGAATTGATAAATCAGGTTTCCCGCAACCGTGTGCTGGGAATCGCTCCGGTCGAAATCCGTGTAGTTGCTGTACTGGTAGACGTAGTATAGCTGGGCCGTGAGGTTGGAGCGGATTTGATGCGCGAAGCCGGCCACGATGCGATGCGCCTGGCGCGTGTCGATGGTCGGGTCGGAAACATACTCCGTGAAGCTGTAGCCCACGAAGCCCAGCGTCCGTCCGCCGTTGAACGCGATGCCCCAATCGGTGCCACCGGTGAAGCCGACGGCCTCGGTCTGCAACTGGCCGGTGTCGAAGCTTTCGTAGCGATAGGGTTCGATGGTGGTGTAGAAGCGCGGCAGCCCTTCTCTGATGTGGTAGTCCAGCGTCGCCTGGGCGCTATAGCCGACGAAGCCGTGGTCCTGAAACTTGGAGTAGATAGCCGACTCCACTTTCGTATCGAGGTCGAAGTTGACGTATTTGTTCAGCGCCGTGTGGAAGCCCGCTTCGATCGTAGGCAGGAAGATGACGTCACTGCTGCCATGGTTGCCCTGCAGCAGAGCGTTGGTCGTGTAGGCCGAACGCACGTCCACGTTGAACCGCAGCTTTTCGCGGAACGGGGTGCTGCTGCCCTTTTCATCGATCTCGCCGATGTCCTCGATCTCCTGCGCACTTTGCCGGGAGTTCTGCGCAAGCGAGCCCTTGGTGTGATAGGTGTAGGTCTTGCCATCCTGCGCGAGCACATGGCCGCAAACGCCGATGAACAAAAGGAGCGATGGAATGAGGCGCGCTTTCATCTTCAAGGAATGCTCAATCGCCGCTCGGGAAAGTGGAGATAGGCGGAGTGGGCGTCGCCGGTACGGGCGTCGGCGCCGGAGTAGTCACATGGGTTACCCTCGGCGTCGGAGTGGGCGTCGGTCCTTGGATACCGGTAAACCGCAATACAGCGGACGGCTGTGTGTTGACGCTATCGAACGAACCTTGGATTCCAAGCGCCTGAAAGGCCGCGAGCAGGGCCGCGTAGGTCGACCCCGTCGACGCGGGGAGGCCGGGCAACGGGCCATTGAAGGTCATCAGCTTGCCGTCGAAGGCTTTGGTCAGATCAAACGGGAGAATCTCGATCGTTCCATCCGGATTGACCCGCGCGAAGAAGCCCTGCGAAACCTTCTTGCCGGAGGGCACCAGCGTGATCTCGCCTTCGATGATGGCGATGATGTTGTCCGAGACCTTGCCGATCGTCCCCGTGATGGCCGCCGTGAAGCTGGGCGTTTTGATCGTCCCACCGCCCTTGCCCTTGGGCATGTAGAAAACAAAAGTACCCTTCTTCAGGTTCAGCGTCCGCGTGTTGGCCTCAAAGGAGAAGATCGTGTTCTGCCCGATGCGGACGATCGTGCCGTCGTCGTATTTCAACTCCGCCCGGGAGTCCGTCTCCGACATCAGGAAATTGGTCGACTTGACCACGTCATTGGGCGCCGCCGGACGCGTCTCACTCTTGTCGCCGATGACCTTGCCGTAGCTGACCTGGTTTTCCACCCGGGTCACGGTAGCCGAGGCCAACGGCTCCGCACTATGCAGAAAGCCCACCGAAGCCAGCACAACGGCAGCGACAACAACCTTCGTATTGAGCGGCAAATTACGGATTACGAACACGGCGCGGGAGAGTCTTCGGCGACCATAAGAAGGTCAAGCCGCAATATCCGGGCCAATTCCAGCGTTGTCGCCAGCCCGGCACCGGCTATTTACGTGCCCCATGTTTCTGAGGCTTCACTCTCATCATCGCACTCTCACGATGATCTGCCTCATTTGCACGGCCATCGTGGCTCTCCTTTATATGAACGAGTGGCTCCTCGAAAACGTCGAGCAAAGCAGTCGCGATTGGCTGCTCACGAATTCGACCGCGCGCAGGTCCCCGGCCGACCCCCGCATCGTGCTCTTGAGTATCGATGAGGCCACTCGTTCGCTCGACGCGCTTTTCGCCGATGATCTTGAGAAATCGGCAACGCTTCGCCTCATGAAGAAAGGCTGGCCTTGGGACCGGCAGGTTTACGCCGACATCATCGACCGACTGTCCGACGCCGGGGCCAGCGCCATCATCTTCGACGTGCTCGTCCCCACCGAAAAGCCCGGAGACGATGCTTTTCGAGCCGCCTTGCTCCGGCATCGCGACAAAGCGGTCATCGGCTCCAATCTCGTCGATAAGCGGCACATTCTTCCGGCGAAAAAGCTGCTACCGCCGGCCGACGGCCCCTCGTGGGTGGGATTCGTCAACGTGCATCCCGATCCAGACGGGCTGGTGCGCCACGTCTACTATCGAACCAGCGCCGAGGAATTCTTCGGCACACTTCCCGGCAGCAGCCCAGGGGAGATTTATTCCCTGAGCGCCCGCGGCTTGGAGAAAGCCGGGCTGCTCAGTCGCATTCCGCCCGGACATCATCCCGTGATGTGCCGCTACTCCGAGGAAATCGCGCCACGGTCCTTGGTGGACATCTTTGTCGATGTGCAATGGAACGCGCCGCCTTACAATGGGGGCGAACTCTTCCGCGACAAGATCATCGTCATTGGCGATACCCAGCAGGCGTCCGAAGATCGTATTCAAACGCCGTACGGCAGCACCTACGGCGTCAACATTCACCTCAACGCCATCAATGCCGTGTTGAAGGGAGATTTTGTCACGGAGCTTTCCAAAAAAGCGAATGTCGCACTGATCGTGGCCGGTGGACTTTTTGCGTGGCTGCTGGGCGCCTTCGTGCGCCGCCCGATCCTGCGCCTCCTGACTCTCGCGGTCGCGATGCTGGGCTACTACGAGATCGCCCAGAACCTCGCGAACAACTTCGATATCCTTCCCTCCTTGTTGAGCCCGCTGCTGGCCCTTGCCACCAGCGGGATCGTGTGGTCAGCGTGGGAACAGGTGCTCGATCGGGCGGAGCGACAGCGCTTTCGCCGCACTTTGGAACGCTATGTCTCCAAGGACGTAGTCCGCGAAGTACTCGACAATCGGCAAAGCTTTCTCAACTCGCTAGGGGGTGAGCGCAGAGAAATCACCGTGCTCTTTTCTGACGTCCGCAGTTTCACCACGCTCACGGAAAGCGCCGACCCACATGCCTTGGTCACACAGCTTAACGAATACTTCGAGGCAATGGTTGCGATTGTCTTCGCCAACCATGGCACTCTCGACAAATTTATGGGCGACGCGGTGATGGCCCACTGGGGAAGCATCGTCTCGAATGGCCCATCCGTCGACACCGCGCGCGCCATTACCGCCGTCCTGCAGATGCGTGAGGCTCTCGCCAAACTCAATACCGACTGGCGGGGGCGCGGGATGCCGGAAATGCAGGTCGGCTTCGGCGTCAACCACGGCGACGCCATCGTCGGCAACCTCGGCTGTGAAGCGAAGATGGAAGTCTCCGTCATCGGCGATGCGGTGAATCTCGGTTCGCGGCTCGAAGGAGCGACCAAGAAGTATCACCTCGATCTTTGTGTCGGCGAAAAGGCCGCCGCCCTCGTGCGCGACCAGTTCGTCCTGCGCTCGGTCGATTTGATCGTCGTGAAGGGCAAGACGAAGCCGGTGGAAATCTTCACCGTCCTCGGCAAACGCGGGGAAGCGGAGTTGCCGTGGCTGCCGCTCCACGAAGAGGCGATGAGGCTGTATCGCGCGGGTGACTTCCTCGCTGCGGAAAAAATCTGGCGCGACATTCTCGAGCAGGCGCCGGGCGATGCCCTGTCCAAAGTTTTCCTCTGGCGCACGATCACACTGCAGGCAAATCCGCCCGAACCGCCATGGAAGGGCGTATATGAAATGAAGAGCAAATGAGCAAAGAATTGCAACCCGGCGACCAAGCCCCCACTTTCACTGCCACCGCCGTCGGCGGCACCTACGGCTGGGGGGAACCCGTCAAGCTCAGCGCCTTCAAAGGCCAGACGATCATCCTCTACTTCTACCCCAAGGACGACACGCCGGGCTGTATCAAGCAGGCCTGCACCCTGCGCGACGCGTGGAAGGAATTCACCGGCCGGTGCGTCGTCTTCGGCGTCAGCATCGACTCGGCGAAGAGCCACACCAAGTTCGTCACCAAGTACTCCCTCCCCTTTCCGCTGATCAGCGACGAGGACAAGACGATCGTCGAAGCCTACGGTGTGTGGGTGGAGAAGAGCATGTATGGCCGCAAGTACATGGGCACCGAGCGATCCACGTTCGTCATCGGACCGGATGGGAAGATCAAGGCCATCTTCCGCAAGGTGAAGCCGGAGGAACATACGGACCTGATTCTGGCAGCCCTGTAAAATTTAATTCCAATAAATTACGTCCTCCTAACTTACTGAACGGAAATATGTTATGATTCAGTCCGACGCGCGATGAATTGACCTCGACGGATTGCACCCGCCACAACCTCGCCTATCTTCCCGCGACCTCGTCCCTTTCGCCCTGCATGAAGCCTTCCACCTTTCTCCCGCTCTACGAAAAACTCGAAGCCCTCGTGAACCGGCTGCCGCAGGGCCTCCAGACGCCGATCCTGCGGGAGATCACACCGATCAAGACGCTGTTCCTCATGCAACGCCCGCCGCGCATCGTGCTCGTGGGACCGAACGGCGCGGGGAAGGCGGAACTGCTCGCCGCGCTGTTTGGCGCCGAGGTGTTCCGTCCGGGCGAGGAGAATCTCAGCGACGGCCATTGGCAAACCATCGGCCGCGCCGGGCGCGGCAGCCTGCGCCTGCTCGATGCGCGCCGTCCCATCTCCCTGCCCCTGCTGCGCGATACGCTCACCCAGGAAGCGCCCGACCTCTTCGTCTTCGCGCGCCCGGTGGGCCCAATCGATGACACTCTCGCCGCCGACCTCGATCACACCACGCAACTCCTGCCCGTCGTCACCCCGCGCGAGGGCGCCACGCCGAAACTCCTCGGCCTGCTCCTGCCCGGCACCAGCAGCGACACCGAGGCCGCGCGCCAGGAACTCCACGCCGTCCTCCATACACGCCCGGAATTGAGCGCCCGCATGGTCGGCACCCTGGCGCTCTCCGCCGATGCCGCCGGCCAGCGCCTCGCCGAACTCATCGCCATCGAACTCCCCGGTGAAGCCCAGCTCGAGATGGCCCGTCTCTCCGGCAACCGTGTTCTGCAAAAGCAGATCGCGCAGGTCATCATCAAATCCATCACCGCCATCTGCACCGCCATCGGCACACAGCCCATTCCGCTCGCCGATTTTCCCGTCCTCACCTCGCTCCAGGCCACCATGGTCGCGGGCATCATGCACATCAGCGGACGCGAGATGAGCGCGAAGCTCGCCGCCGAATTCATGACCGCCGTCGGCGCCAATGTGGGCCTAGGCCTGGCCCTGCGCGAAGGCACCCGCGCCGCCATGAAATTTCTTCCCGGCTGGGGCAACGCCATCTCTGGAGCCGTCGCGGGGGCCGGCACCTACTCCGTCGGCCACGCGGCCGTCGCTTATTTCATCGAAGGCGTCTCCCTGCAAGACGCCCGCGGGATTTTCCGCAAGCGGAAGAAAGATCCGAAGTTGCTCAAGGAGTAAGTTGTCTACTCGGCGCTGCCGCGCTGGATGCGAAAGCGGACAAAGAGCGGCCCATCCAGTTCCGACCGCCGCGCCTTTTCGAAGGCATTGACCATCTCACGATAGACCGCTTCTTTCGCCACTGCGCCTTCCGCCGCCCAGCCGTTGGTGTTGAACACATTTTTGACGCCGGCGCGAACCGTCATGCTGCGGCTCCACCCCTGCGTCTTTTTCGCTTCGCCAGCGATCCACCGGATCGATACTTTGAATCCGGTTCCGTCGCCGGCACGCTCCGCGATGCAGGTCACCGTGCGCATGTCTTTGGGTAGGGTGGATTCCAACTCGTGGGCGAGCGTATCCAGTCGCTGCCCAGTCAAAGGTTGCCCTTGGAGGGAGACGTCGATCCCGGATGTTCCCGCAGCTGCGTCAATCTGCACCTCCCGCACCAAGCTCGCGAGATTAATGGCCAGCGGGCGAAAAGACTCATTCTTTGATTTCTCCAAACGCGTCCGCACCCCAGGCAGGGCGCCCAGTCCGAACGCGTTCGTGATCTTCGCCGTGACGGCGGCGCGGCCAGGAGCATCGCCAGCCGCGGCGAAAGCATCCAGCACGGGGGCCAGGTCTGACTCCGCAGCCGGGGCAATAGTCACGGGAACCGGAGGCGATAGCGGCGGCAGGCCGTTTTCCGAACGCCACTGATTGCGCAGCCGGGCAATCTGGACATCCCAATCGGTCGAAGTCCCCACCCATTGGAACTGATATTTCTGCGGCCAGCGTTGCGCCAAAACGAGGGCGGCCATATCGCAAACCCGCGGGTCCGCGTAGGAAAACTCATTGTAAATTCCCTCCAATCCCACGCGCCGCTCGGCATCGTCGAGGGCGGAGATGAGCAGGCGCTCGATGGCGGCACCCGCTTCCCCGGCAGGCAGAGCCGCCATGTAATCATTCGGACTGGAAGGCGCATGCACGGTCTTTCCGAGGCCGAAGCCCCCGCCGTTCTTCGGAAACGGCAAAAACACCTGCACCACCGCCAGCCGCACATCGACCGGCGCCTTTTGGTCATCCCGACCGAGCGCTTCGATCGCCTTCGCATCGCCGCTCGTGGCGAGAAACGTAATGAGTCCACCGACTTCGCCGTAAGCATCCGCTTCATCCGTCGAAAGACGGGGCTGGATTTTTCGCCAGGCCTCGATCATGGCCGGCACGGCCTCCTTGGGGTGACCGCCCTTGAACAACGCCTCCGCTGCATGCACCTGCGAATAGAGTCCGTTACTGGGCGCGAGCTTGGATTTCAGGAAGGCGAGTGGCATGTCCCCCGGCAGCTTGCCAGCCACCTCGACAAACTCCCCACGATAACCCTCGCGGGTCGACGCGCGGATGCCCGCCTCGATCGCGTCAATCGCCGCGTCCGGATACTTCTCAACCAGCTTGCGCGCTGCGGCGCAGCCCGCCTGGTCACCGGTGGCGGCGGCCTTGATGAGAACTTCTTTCTCTCCTTTGCCCTGCACTTCTGCCCACCAGTCTTCGGCGATCTGTCGCGTCGTCTTACCGATCGGTTTCCCGGCGTCCGTTCGACGCTGGTAAAAGCTCCGGCCCGACATGAATTCGAGAATTCTCTGAGCTACATTACCGACCCGGTTGACGGTCTCCCTGCCCAATGAATTGAACCTCGGCTCGATGAACCGCGTGAAACGCCGATCGTCCAGGGCCTCAATCAATTGCGGGACGGCAACGGGGCCGAGATCCACCAATCGATGCACGGGCGTGATTATCGTGATTACCTTGGCGCCATGACGCTGGGTGGCCATGAGCGGATACTTTTCATTCATGACCCAATAGGCGGAACCCAGATTGCGCAACTGATAGATATTCTCCGCAACCTGCTCGGCAGGCGACATCTGGTCGAGCGGCTTGGGATGATGCGCCGCTTCCTCGGCAATCATCTTGCGCAGAAGATCCGCAGCCTCTTGCGCGTAGGCGACCCTCGGGCTCGCGGGGAAACGCGCAGCGAACGGTTCATACCTCTTCAACAACTCCGCGAGGGAAATGGCCGGCCTCCCAAATTCCGCCTCGGTCCGGTTCAACAACTCCTCGCCGATCTGTTGCTGGAGGGCGTCGCGTAGCAATGCCGGATTGATCTTCCCAGTTTGCTCGTCGGGAATATTCGCACAGGCGTCGAACAGCGCGGCTGCGGTGTCCGCCAGTCCCTTTTGCTGGCAGGCACGGGCGAAGGCGAAGATGCGCGCCCGATGCGAAAGAGGGCTCCCCCATTGCAAATCAAAAGACCCCCGCAACCCGGGATAGCGGGCGGAGAACGTATCCTCGCGCGCCTTGTAGTCCTGCGGCCCGGAAGCGACGTCGCGTACGCGGGCCAGCACATCGGCGGCGACTTTCGGGAAATCGAGCACCTCGTAATCCACCCGCTGGTGGATTGGCACGTCGGTCTTGCGCACAAAACGGACGGTGGTGAGCGGCGGATACGGCTCAGACATTCCGAAGCCATCCTGAAAATCGGAAACGCTGCAAACGAAGACCGTGAAGCCCCCCTCGGGCTCTTCACCCGTGAGGAATCCCTCCACGAAGCGATTCTCGGGAGGCCTGTTTCCCCTGATGGTATACAACCCCGTCGCGACCCGCACATAGGGGAGGGTCTTGGCGTCCGGGTAGCCAAGCGTGTCGTACCAAGCCACCGCATCGGACACCCCATCCGCGCGGGCGGCGGGGGCCGCGATAGAACACGTCGCCAGTGCGGCGAGCGCGATCAGGAGGGTGGGCCGATGGCGGTAACACATGATTCCGGGGGGAAGGGTCACTGGCGAATCTGATTCGCCCGGGACGGGGGTGGATCAGAATTGATAGTCGATGTTGAAATTGAAATGCGCATTACCACTCGAGAAAGAGTCGTTCCGCACCGGAGCCGAAGAATCGATCCTGAATACCCCCATGACGGGTTCCGCCGCCCTAAAGGAATAGTCCCGCCAGCCTACCAAGCGTGCCGGCAAAAGCGCATCGAAGTCCATGCGCAGTTGAATCCACCGCGGATTCGCCGGGGGCGGCGGCTCACCCAAGGTGACCACGCGGGCCGGCGGGGACAAATCCGGCGCGAGATCGAGAACCTCCGCGCGGGCCAGCGAGCCGAGCGAGAATAGGATAGCCGCGAGCAGGATGGGTTTTGGGGCCGGGTGGTTCATCGCGTTAGTCGGGCAAATATTTTCGGTTGCTGGCTTCCCCCGTCTCGTGCGGCTTCCCTTTTCACGGCGGAACAATAGCGGAAATCAGGCGGTGAGAAAGGCAGGAATTGTTTCTGGTGACCAAACTGGCTCCCAGCCTTTGCAAAGGACGCCGGAACGCGCTCTAATGCGCCTCCGTTCATGAAACTTTCCACCATTCAGGCCAGCCTCGACCAATTGGGCATGGAGCCCACCCGGAGCCTCGGCCAGAATTTTCTCCACGACCAGAATCTCGCCGACTGGATCGTCGCGCAGCTCAAGCTCCAGCCTGATGAAGCGTGGGTGGAACTCGGGCCGGGGCTCGGGGCGCTCACGGAATATGCCCTCGCCCGCTCGCAGAATGGGATCGTCATCGAGAAGGATGGACGACTCGCCGGTTTCCTGCGCGACCGGTTTCCGGCGCTCGAGATCGTGCATGGCGATGCCAGCGAATTCGACGTGCGGGATCTCTTTGCGCGCGGGCCGGTGAAGGTGCTGGGCAATCTGCCTTATTACGTTTCCAGCCAGATTCTTTTCGGGTTTACCGGCGAGCCAAGCCCGGTGAGCGCCCTCATCTTCACCCTGCAAAAGGAATTGGCCGAGCGGCTCTCGGCGGGACCGTGGACGAAGGAATATGGCGCGCTCACGCTGCTCATTGGCCGGCGCTGGAAGGTGAAGTATCTGCGCACGTTGCCGGGAAGTGTGTTCATGCCCGCGCCGAAGATTGAATCGGGAGTCGTGCTGCTGACTCCGCGGCCCGCGGGCGAATTACCGGCCTGCGATGGGGTGCTTTTCACGCGACTGGTGAAGATGGGTTTTGCCCAGCGGCGCAAGCAACTGCGCAAGAATCTCGCCGATGCCAACCTCGACTGGCTGGCGCTGTGCGCACATCTCGGAGTGAAGGAGACGACGCGGGCGGAAGAACTTTCGCTGGAGCAATGGATCGCGCTAACGAATTTCGCCACGGCGTCGGGTGGGGCGGCAGGCCAGCACCCAGCGGGTGGGACAGCCGCCCAACAACTGGAGCATGCGGCGCAGGATGTGCATGGAGAGATCTTCGACGTAGTGGACGCGGAGGATCGGGTGACCGGGCAGCTCTCGCGTCATGAAGTGCATCGGCAAAAGCTGCTGCATCGGGCGGTGCATATCTTTGTCTTCAATGAGCACGGCGACCTGTTCCTGCAGCGGCGCTCGCGGTGGAAAGACACGCATCCCTTGCGCTGGGATTCCAGCGCGGCCGGGCACGTCAATGCCGGCGACATCTACGCCGACACCGCGCCGCGTGAGATCGAGGAAGAGCTCGGCGTGAACGCCACCGTCGAGGAGATCGGCGCGCTGCCGCCCAGCCAGGCCACGGGCTGGGAACATGTGCGCCTCTATCGCGCGCAGCACGACGGACCGTTCCGGCTCAATCCCGCGGAGCTCGATGGCGGCGGCTTCTTCACGCTCGAGCAGATCGACCGCTGGACCACGGCGCGCCCGCAGGATTTTGCGACCGGGTTCCTGGAATGCTGGAGGCTCTTCCGGGCTGAAGTTTAGTCCGACTGCACGGTAGCGAGAGGGGGAGGAGCCGCGCAGGAGCGCGGCGCTCACGGCTTACCTACGCCCCGGGCGTGTGCTTGATGAATCGCCGGCAGTCGTTCTGGTAGCCGAGGTGTTCATAGAAGGCGTGCGCCTCTGGCCGATGGTCGCCGCTGGTGACCTCGATGCGCACGCAACGGTTCGCCCGGCCAAACTCTTCGCCCGCCAACACCAACTGCCGGCCGACGCCGCGTTGCCGAAACTGGTCGGCGACGACGAGACTCGTGATGCGCCCGAGACACCCGTCCTCATGAAACAAAGGGATGCAATGAAAGGACAAAAGCCCGGCGATACGCCCGGCAATTTCCGCCACGAAGACGGCGGTGTCCGCGCCCTTCGCACCGGCCGCCAGCCGCCGCTCCACCTGCGTGGCATCCGAGGGATAACCCAGTGCGGTGAGCAACTTCGCCGCCGCAGGCGCATCTGCCGATTGGATCCGCCGGACGACGACCGGATCGGGCTCCGGCGGGGCAGCGACGGAGGCATCACCCCGCTGCCAGACGTAGAGGATATCGGGCTGCTTCTCTTCGTTGGCCGAGCCATCGGTCTGCCGCTCAATGCGGAAGCCGTGCTTTTCATAAAAGTGACGGGCTCCGTCGTTGCACTGGAAGGTCCAGGCGTGAAGAGTATCGGAGGCGGCCTGAGCCTGGGCGAGCAGACGGGCGCCCAGGCCGCGGCGCTGGCGGCTGGGATGCACGTAGAAATGGTCTATCCAGCCGGGGCGGAAGGCGATGAAACCCACGACGGTGTCGGACAATTCGACCACGCGGATTTCGGCGCTGGCAAACACGCTGGTGACGTAGAAATTCAAGTCTTCCTCCGGGGTGTGCAGGACCGGCATTTCCGGCATGGCGGCGAAGAAGGCGAGCCGATGGATATTCGCGAGATTGGGCAAGTCATCGAACATCGCCGGCCGGCAAAAGGCGTCAGCCGCCTGATCGTAAGTGGGAGATTCTTTCAGAGTGGACATGGCGCGGGAGGCAGAAAGAGAAGGGGTTCCGGGACTCATCATCGACCAGCACGGGAAGCGGGGCAATTGGTCATATGAAGATCTGGAAACGGAAGAAACATCGGTGCGGCGGAAGATGCCCATGACGAAGCCAGAACCGGGCCAACTCAGCCCGCCATGGGCCCCTGCCTTGTAGGCAATCCTACGGCAGCGCGTCAGAGATGACTTTGGTATCCGTGAACTGGCGGAAACGCGAGATCCGGCCGTCCCGGAGATCGTAGAGATGCAAGGCCGCCGCCGTGAACGATTTGCCCGAGATGCGATGCGTGCCGCGGTAGGTGCCGACCACCACGACGTGCGATCCCGCGTCGAGGTACTCGGCAATATCGAATCCGAAGCCTTCCCAGCGGTCGTCGTTTCCCTGGAAGACTCCGGCAATGACCGCCTCGGGACCGACCCGGGTCGCGCCACCCGGGAAACCGGGCATCTGAATCCACTCGATGTTGGGCGCGCAGATAGCACGAAAGGCGTCGTAGTCCTTGCTGCGAGAAGAGCGGTACATCTCCTGAACGATTTCGATGTTGGTCATAGGATGGGAGCCTTGGGCAGGCATTATACAGAGGAACGGTGCCGGGTAAAACAGCTCGAGCATTGACTTGTACTGCCGCCCACCACAAATAAGGGGTAGTTCTTTCTATTCGCTCAATGGCCTGCTGTGCAGGCCACCGGGGAACCCAACCGCCCGCAAGGGCACGGGGCAAACGGCGCTGCGGCGCCGGGGACACTTGGTGCGTCCCAGCCCGACAGCTAACCTCGGCAGCGCTACACCAAGGCAGGGATTGCGAAGCTCCGCGAGGGGCCGCGCACGCTGCATTCGACAGGGAAAATCGACCGCCGTGTCCCGCAACATGGCGACAGCACTTAACTCATGATCGCTAGTGAAACGAAACGGCCGCGCAACGTCGACTGGAAGAGCGCGGCGGCCATCCTTTATGGCGACTGGGGAACGAGTAAAGCCTATGTAGTCGGACTGGCTTTCGCCGCAGCAGGATACAGCTCCTTCTGGCTGATCGCGGCGATGTGCGCGCTGACCGCGCTGGTCGGCATGAATTACCTGATCCTCTGCAAGCACTACCCGGAGGGCGGCGGGGTCTACGCGAGCGTGCGGCATCGCTCGGAGATCATTTCGATCGTCGGCGCGTTTTTGCTCATTGCCGATTACATCGTCACGGCGGCGATCAGCGCCCTCTCGGCGTTCCAGTATCTCGGCGTGGGGCATCCGGAAATGTTCGCGGCTGGGGCGATCCTACTGATCGGGGGACTGAACTATTTCGGGCCGAAGCACACCGGCGGCATGGCCTTCCTGGTCGCGGTACCGACGATGCTGGTGGTGGTGATCCTCGGGGCATTTGCCCTGCCGCACATGGGCGCGGCGATCCATAATCTCCAGCCGTTGCACGGCGGGTTCATGGAGAATTGGAAAGGCTTCGTGGGTATCGTACTTGCGCTCTCGGGCGTGGAGGCGATTGCCAATTCCACAGGGGTGATGAAGCTCGATCCGGGCAGTTCGGATGCGAAGCCCTCGGTGACGAAGACCTCGAACAAGGCGCTGATCGTGGTGGCGCTCGAGGTGTGCGGCTTTACCGCGTTGCTCGGGCTGGCCATGAGCGCCCTGCCCGGCCTGGAAGTGGCCGGCGGCGACGTCAATGCACCCGGCGCGGAAGGCGTGCGCGACTACATGCTGCGCTACATGGCGCAGGTGTTCGTGGGAAATTCGCTCGGGGCGGTGGCGGGGCACATCGCGGCCTGGACGGTGAGCATCGTATTCGGCTTTCTGCTGCTTTCGGCAGTGAACACGGCCATCGGCGCGCTGATCTCGATCATGTACCTCATGTCGCGCGACCACGAGCTGCCGCCGGTTTTCTCGAAACTCAACAGCTACGGCGTGCCCAATGCCGGCATGGTCGTGGCCGCAATCATTCCCATGGTCCTCGTGATCGCGGTGAAGGACATGGCGGGTCTGGCCGACCTCTACGCCGTAGGTGTGGTCGGCGCCATCGCGACGAATCTCGGGGCCAGTGCGACGGATGGAAAACTGGGCCTGTTCCGTTGGGAGCGGGTGATGATGTTCATCACGTTCCTGATCATGCTCGTGATCGAGATTTCGCTCTTCGTGGACAAGCCGGCGGCACGCGTCTTCGCGGTGACCATTCTCGCCATCGGGCTCATCCTGCGCGGCCTCGCCGTCGAGCACGCGAAGCGCAAGGAAAAGGCGGAGGCCCCGGCCATCGCGACGGTGACGATGCCGATCCCGAAATTCCAGCACGAGATCACCACGGCCACGGGCGCTCCCCTGCTCTGCGCCATCCGCGGGACCGGGCGCACGATGAAATTTGCCATCGAGGAAGCCCGGGAAACGAACCGGCCGCTTTATCTGCTCTATGTGCGCGAGCAGCCCGTGCTGGCCGAAGGCGATCGCCGGCGCAAATGGCAGCAGGACCCCGAGGCGGTGCGGATTTTCACCGAGGCAAGCGACCTCGCGGACGGTCACACGGTGCTGCCCTGCTATGCGGTGAGCGATTCGCCGGCGGACACCATCGTGGACATCGCCGCCACGGTGGGTGCTTCGCGGGTGATTCTCGGCGGGCCGAAACGGTCGGGCCTGATCAGCGCACTGCGCGGCAATGTGATCCGGCAGATTTCGCAATTGCTGCCCGAGGAGATTCCATTGCTGGTGTATTCCTAATGCCCGACGCGGGAACACGATTGACGCGGCCCGCCGTGCGCGGCAAATAGGCGGCCACCTTTCCCGGAACCGCTTTGCACACCACAGACGCTCATCGTCCCCGCAACGTCGAATGGACACGCGCCGCCGCCCTGCTCTACGGCGACTGGGGCACGAGCAAGGCGTATGTCATCGGCCTGGCCTTCGCGGCGGCGGGCTACGCTTCGCTACCGATCATCGTGGCGGTGTGCTTTCTCACCGCGCTGGTGGGATACAACTACAGCGTCGTCTGCCGCAATTTTCCCGATGGCGGCGGCGTCTATTCCGCGGCGCGTTTACAGAGCCGGTTGCTGGCGGCGGTGGGCGCGCTCTTGCTGATCGCCAATTTCCTCGTGACAGCGGCGCTCAGCGGCTGGTCGGCGATGAGCTATTTCGGTGTGCCGCAGGGGGTGATCGCGCCGATCACCATGGTCACGGTCCTGGTGCTGGGCGTCGTGAATTATTTCGGCCCCAAGCACAGCGGCAGTCTTTCCATCGCGATGGCCATCCCCACGGTGATCTGCGTCTTCGCGATCCTCGCGATCAGCGTGCCGCACCTGACGACGGCCCATTTGCACTGGCCGGAGGGTGGTTTTGGCGCGACGTGGACGAAATTCGTGCAGGTAATCCTGGCGCTGAGCGGGGTGGAAGCCATCGCCAGCATGACGGGCGTGATGAAGCTGAACCCTGGCTCCGATCCGGCGCATCCGATCGTGACGAAGACGTCGTCGAAGGCGCTCTTCGTGGTCGCGCTGGAAGTGGTCCTCGGCACGGCCTTGCTGGGCTGGGCGGTCTTGTCGATTGATCCTTCGCTTTCCAATGACCTGGTGGCCCACAAGGAGGACATGTTGCGCTTCCTGGGCGACCACAACGCCACTCTCCTCGCCGGCCCGGCCATGGGGCAGATGTTCGGCTGGATCGTGGGCATCGTCTTCGGCGTGTTGCTGCTCAGCGCGGTGAATACGGCCATCGTCGCGGTCATCGGCGTGATTTACATGATGGCGCTGGATGGCGAATTTCCGCGGCAATTGACGAAGCTCAATCGCTACGGCGTGCCGACGGTGCCGTTGATTCTCAGCGCGGTGCTGCCCGTGCTGATCCTGGCGATCACCCAGGATTTCGACGCGCTGGCCAGCCTCTACGCGATCGGGGTCGTGGGCGCCATCACGGTCAACCTGAGCTCCTGCACGACGAACCTGAGCCTCAACCTGCATTGGTTTGAGCGCATCATCATGGGCCTCACATCCGTGATCCTCTCGGGGGTCTGGTTGACGATCGCGTATACCATTTCGCACGCGCTTTTCTTCGCGATTTGCGTCGTCGGCCTGGGTCTCGCCGTGCGCGCCTACTCGCACAAGCTCACCGGCATCAAAACGCTCACGGTTTCGCGCGAGATCGCCGACCTCGTCTCGCCCGAGGCCATCGAGCGGCTGCGCCCGCACATGGTGGAAGGGCAGCGCATCATGGTTTCCGCCCGCGGGATCACTCCGGTCCTGCGCTTTGCCCTGGATGAGGCCCGGCTGCGCAAGGCCACGCTGTGCGTGCTCTATGTGAAGGAGCTGGCCGTGGTTTACATGTCGGCAGCGGCGGACAAGAATGTGGGCCGGGCGCGCTGGCAGGACGATCCGCAAGCCGCGGCGATCATGTCCCTGATGCTCAAGCTCGGGCAGGAGGTCGGCGTGGATGTGTTGCCGGTCTATGCGGTGAGCACGAATCCCGCGGGAACCATTCTCGACCTCGCGGCGACGATGGGCGTGGATTTCCTCATGCTCGGCGCATCGCACCGCCTCTCCATGTCGCGGCTGCTCAAGGGGAACGTGGTGGAGGAAGTCGCCCGCGGGTTGCCGGAGGACATCCAGCTCATCATCCACAGCTAGAGGAGCGAGACGGGCGGGCCGCTTCGCGCATCCACTTGGCGCCAGAGAAACGATTCGGATGTGACGGTCGGCGAGGTCGATCGTGTCAGCGGAGGGAATCCGTTTACATTCCCCTGCCCCTCGCCGATACGTCGCTTTTTCCCAAAGATCTGCGCTCTCTTGCCAGCCCAACCCGATCTCACACTGCCAGCGAAAGAGGAGCGCCCGGCAAAAGACAGCCGCCGGCCTGGCGGGCGTTGGTGGCTGCTGGTTCTGGCAGTCATCTTGGGCGCGGTCGGCTGGCTCTCGCTCGCGCCCATTACTTCCCGTGTCGAGGCGGCCGTGGTGCAGCAGCTCAACGTGAATGGCGTCTATCCCCGCTATCAGAAACGCTCGTGGGTGCCGTGGCGGGGACTTTCGCTGGAAGGCGTGACCCTTTACCGAAACGCCCGCGGGAATGAACCCGTGATCGAAGTCAGCACGCTGAGTGTGACCTTCCCCTGGCGCAATATCTGGAGAACCCGGCACTTGATCAGCCACTGGCGGGCGAATGGCGCGCTGGTGAAATTGCATGACTCGGCAGGCGTAGTGACTTTCCAGAACGTGAGCACGAAGGTCACCTTGGAGCCGGGACGCGTGGATGTTTCGAGCCTGCAAGCGAACAATGGACCGGTGGCCTGGGCCCTCCAGGGAAACATTCTGTTCAAGGCGGACCAGGACAAGTCCGCTCCCAAAGGAGGAGATTTCACCGTGGATCTCAGTGTCGTTCGCGCGGTTCAGGAGTCCCTGGACATCAAGCCCAGGACGGGACCGTTCCATATCGCCGGCAACTTTTCGATCGACCTGCAACAGTCCCCCGTCATCCCGTGGCAGGCCCAACTGACCGGCAACGGAAAATCCCTGGAATGGCACGGGGTGCCGCTGCGCGAAGCCGCCGTCGAGGCCCAACTGACCTCGTCCGATCTCCACTTGTCGGCCAATCTGCAACTGGCCACCGGGACGGCGACGCTGACTGCTTCGCGCAAAGACTGGGACAAAGCGCCACTCCTGATCGCAGGCCGACTGGCCGACGACGGAGGCCGCAAGGATTCCATCGCGGGCAGCTACGATGGCGCGGCGCGAGCGCTGACGCTTTCGAGCGTGAGAGGGAATGCCAATTTGCTGGCCTTTGCCCGCAATTTTCCGGCAGTGGTTCCCTATCTGCCGACCACCATCCGCATGACCTCCTTTCCGGAGGTGGAATTGAAAAACTTCGCCTTTCGGGAGGGCAAGTCCGGCCCCGACTGGAGCCTGGGTTCGCTGGAACTCCTCAGCCCGGCGGACCTCACGCTCACGCTGCGCACGCGACCGTTGACGATCAATCGTCTGACCGGACGCGCGGCTTTCAAGGGCCATACCTGGCAGCTCACTGGCATGTCCGGCAACCTATTCGGCGGACACTTCACGCTCAGCGGCGCCTATGCCGACGGCGATCTCCGGCAGGCCAGGGTGGAATTGGCCGGGCTGAAGATGAAGGAAGTCGGCCCGTGGATCGACGCGCGCGACGCGACACTCGACGCCGCGGTGCTCTCGCTGGACTACCACGGCACGCTCAGCGCTTCGCCCGCGCACCTGACCGGTTCCGGCGGCGTGCGACTGGAGAATGCACCGGTCGTGAAAGTGCCCTTGCTCGATGAGACCTACGCGCTGTTCTCCGCCTTTTCTCCGAACGTTCAACGCAAAGGCGTTGGGCATTTGAAGTCCACGTTCTCCGCGACGAATGGCGTCTTCGACATCACGGATTTTACCGCGCATAGTGAGGCGATCACCGTGACGGGCACGGGCACGGTGGATCTCGTGCGGCGCAAGGTGGACGGCCGGGCCGAAGGACATTTGCGCGGCGTGGTGGGTATCGTCACGAGTCCGATCACCAAAGCCCTGGAAATGAAGGTGAGCGGCCCGCTGGATCAGATCCAGGTCCAGCCGATGGGTCCGGTGGGCATCGTCGGCGGAAGTGTCTCGGGCGCCGCCCAGCTTCCCGCGAAGGCTCTCAAGGAAGGCGTCAAATTACCCGGTCACTTGCTTGAGAAGCTCATCGGCCCCGGTGCTACACCCGAGCCGCGCGCCGGTCAAAACCGCTAGCCAGTGTTCAACCAACGATAGCCGCTCCGCGTGAGTAACGCCGAGGGCCGCAGAGGGAGAGCCTTTTTCCCTCTGCGGCCCTCTCTCATCCCTCTGCGCCCTCTGCGGTAAAATCCCGCCGTGGCCCTATTTTGCGGCGCGCCGAGTGAAATTTTCCGCAATGGAGCCAACAGAGCCAATGGGCCAATGCACTTTTTCCGGAAAGGAGGGCACAATGGGTCGCATGAATACCACTGACCTCGAATCCGCCCGTCTCGGTAAAATCGCCCGCCTGCCGCGAGAGATCCGCCGCCAGCTCAATGAACGGCTGGCCGACAATGAACCGCAGCCGCGCCTCGTGCGCTGGCTCAACGCGTTGCCGGAAGTGCAGCAGGTGCTGGCCGACCTCTTCGAGGGACGGCCCATCTCCCAGCAAAACCTGAGCGCCTGGAAAGGGGGCGGCTACCGCGAGTGGGCGCGCCGCGAGGAGAACCAGGCGTGGGCTCGCGATTTCCTGGTGGAAGCGACCGATTTGCAGGAGGAAATCGCGGAAACGGAAGACCGCAGTTCGCTGCTGGACCGGGTGGGCGACCGCATGGCGCTGGCTCTGCTGCAACTCTTCCGCGAGGCGGAAGACGGCGAAAAGGGGCCGTCGCGGATCCGGCAGATGCTGGAGATCACGCGCGAGCTGGCGCGGCTGCGCCGGGGCGATCACCAGCGGCTGCGCACACAGATCGTCCAGGAGCGCTGGCACGAGGAACAGGAGCGACGGCAAGAGGAGCAGGAAGCCGCCCGCACGGAACGCTATGTGGCCGAGCTCGAACACAAGAAGCGGCAGGTCGTGGCGACGCTCCCCCGCATCACGGCCTATCTCGGGGAATACCTCCACGGCCTGGCGAAGGGTACGCTCACCCCGGAGCGCGCAGAATGGATCCGCGATTATTTCGCGGACAACGAAGCGGATTTTCGCGACCTCGGCCTCGATGGGATGTTGCCCACGGGGAAGAAACTGGAGCGCGCGGTGGAGAAGTTGCAGGAACGGTTCCGGCGTGAGCAGAGAGCGGCACAGGGTGAAGAGGCTGGGAGGGGCGCCAGAAATTCAGCCGCCGAAGGCCGGGAAACACCCCTTCCCACAAGCCCCCACAAGGCGGCACCAGCCGATACAAGGTAGGAGAATTCTTCAGCGATCTTGATTCCCACGGAGGCGGATCGGGAAGGAAACGACGAGGATAATGCAGCGACACCCTCCGCCGAGGAGACAGCGCATGAGGAAAGCGTGCTCGCGCATTGAACGGTCGTTCGCCACGGAGTTCAATGCCGACCCAGCGTTACGGCAACGGGGTGACGTTCAACCCCGTCCGTCCCAAACCACCCATCTGCTTGTCGAAGCACTCGGGGCAGATGCCGTGGCTGAACTGGCTGCCGGTGTGCGTGTGAATGTAGGTCTCGACCTGGTCCCAGTAGTTCGTGTCGTCGCGCACGCGCTTGCAATACATGCAGATCGGGATCAGTTCCTTGAGCTGCCGGATTTGCGTGGTGTACTCGAGGATGCGCTCGGCCACGCGCAGCCGCATGAGGATCGCCTCGCGGTCGAGGGGCTTGGTGAGGAAATCGTCGATGCCCGCGTCCATCGCCTTGCGCAAGTTGTCGCGCCCGGTGTTGATCGCGGTAAGCAGGATGAAATACGTGTAGTCGGTCTTCGTCCGCTGGCGCACTTTCTGGCACAGTTCCAGGCCATCGAGGCCAGGCATCATCCAATCGCTCACGATGACGCGGACGGGATCGCGGTCGAAGGCCTCCCACGCCTCGGTGCCGCTGGCGGAGGTGACGACCTCATGGCCGTAGTGCTGCAGGGTGAACTGCAGGATTTTCACCGAAACGGGATCGTCTTCAGCGATGAGGATTTTCATACCGCACAAACAGGCTTTTCGTGCTCCAGCGCAAGTCGCACAAGCTCAAATTCGTTTTCTACTTCTTTGAGCAAACTCGCCGCGGTCTCGAGATTGCCATCCCGGGCCATCTGCTCCAGCCGCTCGCACGCGAGGCGCATCCGTTCCGCACCAAAATTGCTGCAACTCCCCTTGAGGGTATGTGCGGCGCGCTCGAGCTGCGGGCTCATGCGGGTGGTCAGGGCCCGGCGGGCGTCCTTGATGACGCGCGGGGAGTTTTCGATGAAGACGTCGATGAGCCGGCCCAGAATGCTCTCCTCGCCCTCGATCTCCAGCTCGCGGAAGCTGGCCAGGGCCTTCGGGTCGACGATGCCCTCGATGTCGACCTCACGCTTGTCCTGCTCGATGCCGCGCAGGCCGGAGTATCGCCGGATGGCGTCCAGCAAAATTTCGGGCTTCACCGGTTTGCTCACATAGTCGTCCATGCCCGCGTTCAGGCATTTCTCGCGGTCGCCTTCGAGAGAGTTGGCCGTCATCGCGATGATCCACGTGTGCCGCTCTTCGCCTTCGATGGCGCGCAAATCCCGTGTCGCTTCGTAGCCATCCAGCTCGGGCATCTGGCAATCCATGAAGACGATGTCGTAGCGGGAGCGGGCGAGCGCCTCGAGAACCCGGCGGCCATTATCCACCACGTCGGCCACGTAACCGAGCTTTTGCAATTGATACAGGGCCACCTTTTGGTTCACCGGATTATCCTCCGCGACGAGGATGCGCAGTTTTTCCACCGGCTGGGAGGTGAGGTCCGGGGGTTGCTCGGTCAAGGCCATGAGGCCGGACTTGATCTCGCGCGTTTCCACGTCGGACGACATCACGAGGCTCAGGCAATCGTAGAGCTGGGACTGCTTCACCGGCTTCGTGAGATAAGCGTCGACGCCTGTCTCGCGCAGCACCTCCGGGTCTTCCTGCCGGTCGACCGAGGTGAGCATGACGAGGCGGATCGATGCGTAGCGCGGGTCCTTCTTGATCGCCCGTGCCAGCTCGAGGCCATCCATGCCGGGCATCTGCATGTCGAGGATCGCGAGGTCGAACATTCGGCCACGCCCGGCTTCGCTGTGGAGAATCGAGAGTGCTTCCGCGCCGCTGGCCGCCTGCTGCTCGCGCATGCCCCAATTATCGAGAAGATGCTGGAGGATCGCGCGGTTGGTGTCGTTGTCATCGACCGTGAGAACCTTCACCCCCTTCAACTTGGCCGGGCGCGGCGCGGCCATGCCGCCGCCCGCCTGCTTTTCAAAGCGGGCGGTAAACCAGAACGTCGAGCCCTTGCCGGCTTCGCTGGTCACGCCGATTTCGCCGCCCATGCGCGCCACCAATTGCTTGCAAATCGCCAACCCCAGCCCAGTGCCGCCGAAACGGCGCGTCGTGGAGCCATCGGCCTGCACGAACGCCTGGAAGAGCCGTTCCTGCCCTTCCGGGCTGATGCCGATGCCCGTATCCGCCACGGAAAAGCGGATCATCACATGCGTGCCGTTCGACTCCAGGCAATTGGCACGCACCACGACTTCGCCCTTCTCGGTAAATTTCACAGCGTTGCCGATGAGATTGGTCAACACCTGGCGCAGGCGTCCGGGATCGCCGCGCAAGCCAGTCGGCACGTCCTGATACACGAGCGAGGCCAGTTCGATCTGTTTGCTGGCGGCGCGGGCAGCCAGCAATTCGACCGATCCTTCGACGACGTTGCCCAACTGGAAGTCGATCTCTTCAAACGAGAGCATGCCCGCCTCGATCTTCGAGAAATCGAGGATGTCATTGATGATGGTGAGCAACGCGTCGGAACTGCTGGAGATCGTCTGCGCAAAGTCCCGCTGCTTGGGCGTCATGTCCGTGTCGAGCAGCAGGCCGGTCATGCCGATGATGCCGTTCATCGGAGTGCGAATCTCGTGGCTCATATTGGCCAGGAACTCGGACTTGAGCCGCGCGGATTCGAGCGCCGCGTCGCGCGCTTTTTTGATCGCTTCGTCGGTTTCCCGGCGCGCAGTGATGTCCTCGACCGTGCCTTCGTAATAGAGCAGCTTGCCATCCTGATCGCGCACCGCGCGCGCCCGCTCGGAGATCCAGATGATCGAGCGATCCCGCCGGTAAATCTGCGACTCGAAATCGGTCACCGAGCCCTTCTCGAGCATCAGCGCGGTGAATTCCGCGCGGCGGCCCGGCCGCACGTAGAGTTGCTTCGCAATGTGGGTGATCTTGCTCATCAACTCGTCCGGGTTGTCGTAACCGTAGATGGTGGCAAGCGCTGGGTTGACGCTCATGTAGCTTCCTTCCGGGGTCGACTGGAAGATGCCCTCGATGGCGTTTTCGAAAATGCTCCGGTACTTTTCCTCGGCGTCGCGCAATTCCAGTTCCTTGCGTTTCAGCGCGCTGATGTCTTGCAAGGTCGCGCGCGTGCCGCAGGCGGCGCCCGAGGCGTCGGTCATCACCCGCTGCCGCATCAACACCGGGACGCGGCGACCATCCTTGCGACGGAAGATGCGCTCGTAGGAATCGTGCCGCTGGTCGCCCGCCGGCGGCTGCTGCAGTGCGCCACTTGAGTTGTCCCCGACGATAAAATCCGTCACCGGGTGCCCCACCATCTCCTCAAGCCGGTAGCCGAGCATGTTCAGTTCGGTGGCATTCACGCGCGTGATGCGACTCTCCAGGTCGAGTTCGTGATAGGCGACCGGCGCTTCATCAAAGAGCTCGCGATAATGCAATTCGCTTTCCTGCAAGGCCCGCTCTGCCCGGCGCTGTTCGCCGACATCGATGGCTACGCCGCCCAGCATCTTCGCGCCATCCGTCGTGCCCATGGAAAACTTCATCACCAGCCACTCGTGAATGACACCATCCGGGGTGGGCACCTCCTCGATCAACTGCCGCGGGATGCCCGTGGCCAGAACCTCGCGGTCCACCGCGGCGAGTTGCGCGGCCTTGTCGTGGGGCATCCAATCGAAGTCGGTCTTGCCGAAGACGTCCTCCAGCTTCATCTGGAACTGCTGCTCCATGACCTCGTTGATGTAGAGCATGCAGCCGTTCTCGTCCTTGATGAAGGCGACCACCGGGCTGTGGTTCATGAAGGCCTGGAAACGCTCCTCGCTCTCGCGCAACGCGGCCTCGGCTTCCTTGCGTTCGGTCAAGTCGTGCCACACCGCGAGTTGGACGTTCTGGCCCAGAAATTCCACCATGGTGAGCGTGATCTCGACCGTCATCTCGTACCCATCATTGCGGCGCAAGTTCCATTCGCAACCGTAGCGCCCGCGCTCGCGAAGCAGGCGCCGGATTTCCGCGGCGCGCTCCATGGAAAGCGATCCATCCGGCTGGCGTTCGGGCGAAAGCGACGACATCGGCACCGCCAGCAACGCCTCCTTGCTCTCAAAGCCCAGCATCCGCGCCGCCGCCACGTTGCAATCGATGATGCTATCTTTGGCGAAAAGCAGGTGCGCGTCGCTCGATTGCTCGAAGATGATCCGGAACTTCTCCTCCGCCGCCTGGCTCTCCGTGACGTCTCGGGAGACGGCGAGCAGTTTCTCGGGTTTCCCGGATGCGTCATGAATCGCCGTAAGCACCACGTCCCACATTTTGGGCTCTCCGGTCGCCGTCAGACAGGAGCCCAAGAATCGCCCCGTTCCGCCGCCGCCCGCTTGGGTCAGCGCCTTTTGCGCCTCCGACTCGGAACCATTCTTCCAAAGATCCAGCCACACACTGTTGCGAATGGACTCAAAATCCTCGATGGCCATGCTGCGCTGGCCTCCCCCATTCATCGAAAGCACGCGTCCGTCGAGACTGAGGACGGTGATGTTGTCGCCGCTGCTCTCGAGCACCCGCGTCTTGAACTCTTCGGTTTCCCGCAAGGTCGCCTCCACGCGCCGCCGCTCGCCCATGTCGAGCCGCGTCAGAAAATAGACCAGGCCCAGCACGCCGACGGTGGCAAAGCTGCCCACTAGCACGGTGACGAGATTCATCGTGGTGCTGTGGCGCGCCGCGACTTCGTGGTTGTTGAGCACCGCCAATTCATCGCCTTCGATCTCGGCGATCACATTGCGAATCGCATTCATGCGGGTCTTGCCTTCGCGCAGAAGCGGCAGATCGCGCGTCACGTCGAAGCCACTGGCTCGCCGCAGTTCGACCGCCTGGCTGAGGAACTGCAGTTCGTTCCGCGTGAATTCCTCCAACTGCGCCAGCCGCGGCTGGACCGTCGCATCATGGCGCGTCGCCAGTCGCACACGTTGGAAATCGGGGGCCATTCTTCCGGTGGCCGCGGTAAAGGGCTCGAGGAAGGCCTCGTCCCCCGCCAGCAAAAAGCCCCGCGTTCCAGTCTCCGCATCCGTCACCGTCGCCAGGATTTGCTTGAGGCTGCGCAGCACCTGCTGCGTCTCCACGACCTCCCGGCGCGTCTCGACGAGGCGTTGGTTGTTCAGATACGTCGCGAGGCTGACGAGGACGGAAACGACCAGCGCAAAGCCGAAGCCGGCGAAAATCTTCTTTTCGATGGAGGAGGGCTGCCGCTGCATTTTTGAGAGGTACTTCTTTAGCAGGATGCGCGCCCATCCCCTCCGCACTAACCCTTAGAAAAGGCCTCTGTAATGCCCGGCTTCCAACATGTCCGCCGCCCTCGTCCACCCGTCCAGCCCCCTCGCTCCCCGCCGCCCCTCTACCCCGTACGTGAGAAACCCCGTTTTGCACGGGCGCAAAACGGGGTTTCTCGGGTTGCGGGGGGGAAATTATTTGAGTTTGGACTTCAGGTCCTTGCCAGCGGCGAACTTGACGCTCTTGGAAGCCTTGATCTTGATCTTCTCACCGGTCTTCGGGTTGATGCCGAGGCGGGCCTTGCGGTGCGCGACCTTGAAGGTGCCGAAGCCGACGAGCTGGACGGGCTTGCCCTTTTTCAGACCGCCCTTGATGCCTTCGACGACGGCTTCCACGGCGCGTTCCGCCTGGGCCTTGCTCACGTCTTTGCCGAGTGTTTTTTGGACTGCCTCAACGAGTTCTGCCTTGTTCATGAATGGTGATTTTCCTTGGTTTAGATTGTTTGTTCGAAGCTGGGGGTGGGAAACCAGCGAAGTTCGCGAGTGATGACAGTCCACCAAATCGAAGTCAATAATTTCCTCTAACATTTTTCCAAAGCGCCGGAATGCTGTAAATATCGGCATTCGCGGTTGCTTTCGACCATGATCGTCGCACCATTTTCCCCATGAATTTGCCCCAGCAGTTGAAATGTTTTCTCGACACCCCTCCCCGGATTGACCCGTCGGCTTTCGTCGCCCCGGGGGCCGATGTGATCGGCGACGTGACGCTCGCGGAGGAGTCCAGCGTATGGTTCCAGACCGTGTTGCGCGGCGACATCAATCGCATCGTCATCGGCCCGCGCTCGAACGTGCAGGACGGCGCGGTGGTGCATCTTGCCGATGATTACGGCGCCTATGTCGGCGAGTTGGTGACGGTCGGTCACAAGGCGATCCTCCATGCGTGCACGGTGGCCGATGAAGTGCTGGTCGGCATGGGAGCGATCGTGCTCGATGGCGCCGAGATCGGCGCACGCTCGATCATCGGCGCGGGCGCGCTGGTCACCGGCGGCAAAAAGATTCCGCCCGGCTCGCTGGTGCTTGGTTCACCGGCCAAGGTGGTGCGCACGCTTTCACTGGAGGAGCAGGCAGGAATCAAGGTGTGGGCGGAGAAGTACGTCGCGCTCTCGCGGACTTATCGCGAACGGGCCGCGCTCAAAGCTTGAGTCCGAAATGATGGGCGGTGATCTCCATCCGCTTCATCAAGTAGAAGCGGTGCGCTCCGAAACGCTGCACGCCCGAGTCGAGTTGAAACTGCGCGCAGCCCTCGGCCCGCGCCTGCACCACCAGCCAATCAAAGAGTTCGCCGCCGAATCCGCGGGAACGGGCCAATGACGCGGTGACCAGATCATCGACATACATGAAGCGTCCCGAACTGAGGTTCTCGCTGATGCGATAGCCCGCGCAGGACTGCACCGCGCCCCCATCCTCCAGGAAGGCGAGGCGGTAGCCCTCGGCCTGTTGCCGGAGGACCTGCTCGACAAACGGCGCGGGTTCCAGATGCGGACGCAGCTCGAGTATCACCGCAAAACACCGCGCGATTTCGTCGGGGGTCTCGGCCAACCGGATGCGGGCGCTCACGCCGCCACTGCCTCCGAGGCTACGCGGGTGAGATTCTCCGCGGCGATGTCTTCCAGTTCCGCAATCGAGGCCACGTGCGCGAAACGGAAGCGCAAGTGCTTCGCCTCGGGCATGCCGCGCGAATAGGCCATGAGCCGCGTGCGCATCGTCTGCATCGCGTGCAGTTCGCTGCCGATCGCCTCCACTTTCCAGCGGCAATGCCGGACGATGAAGGCCCACTGCGCCTCGAGTGGCGGCGCGGCCAGCGTTTCGCCGGTCGCAACGTAGTGCTTGATCTCGCGGAAAATCCACGGCGCGCTCATCGCCGCGCGGCCGAGCATGAGGCCGCGCACGCCACACTTCATGGCGCGCACCGCATCCGCGGCGCTAGTGATGTCGCCATTGCCGATCACGGGGATGCGCACCGCCGCAGCCACTTGCGCGATGACATCCCAATTCGCCAGGCCGCTGTAGCCCTGCTCCTTGGTGCGGCCATGCACAGCGATGGCTTGCACACCGCAATCCTCCAGCAGGCGCGCGGTCGTCGTCGCATTGATTGTCTGCTCGCACCAGCCGATGCGGATCTTCGCCGTCACGGGCAACGGCGCCGCGGCCTGCACCACGGCCCGCGCGATTCTTTCCAGCAGCGGACAGTCGCGCAGGATCGAGGAACCGCCGTTCTTGGAAACAACCTTGTTCACCGGACAGCCGAAATTGAGATCGATGAAGTCGGGTTGTTTCCACTCGGCCACCATGCGCGCCGCTTCACCCAAGTGCGCGGGATCGCCGCCGAAAAGCTGCACGCCGACTGGGCGCTCCGCCTCGACAAATTCGAGGTATTCCATCGTGCGCTCGTTGCGCCGGAAGATGCCCTCGGCGCTGACGAACTCCGTGACCATCACGTCCGCGCCCTGCTCCTTGCAGAGCTGGCGGAAAATAGTGTCCGTCACCCCGGCCATCGGCGCGAGGTAGAGCGGGAACTGGTCTTGAAACCAAGGAAGCATGAGAGGTGCAGGTTACCACGGATGAGCGGATTGCCAAGGTGCGGGACGACAAGGCGCAGCCGCGCCAATCAACGAACGATCTTCAGGATGCGGTCGTTGTAGCTGTCGGTGATGTAGAGCGCGCCGTCGGGGCCGACGGTCACGCCGTGCGGGCGGCGGAGTTCGCATTGCAGCGGGTCGCCGCCGAGGCCGGCGGCGCCTGCTTTGCCGGTGCCCGCCACCCGGGTGATCAAGCCGGTCTTCGGCGCGTAGCGGCGGATGACGTGGTTCTCCGCGTCGGCGATGAGCACGGTGCCATCGCGATCGAGCGCAGTGTACTTGGGGCCGTTCATCGTCGCCTGAAGGCCCGGACCACCATCGCCGCTCAGGCCCTTTGCACCCGTGCCCACGACGGTCTTGATCTTGCCCGCCGCATCCACGTAGCGCAGCGCATTGCCATTGCGCTCGAGGATGTAGAAGCCGCCTTCCGCATCTGGTGTCACAGAGCGCGGGTCCACGAGCGGCGCATTCACCGCGTCCGCACCCTCCGGCGGAACTCCAAACTGTCCGTTGCCAGCGACGGTGATGATGACATTGGTGGCCAGGTCGATACGGCGGATCCGACGGTTGCCGATGTCCGCGCAGTAAAGTTGGTTGCCCGCCGGATTGAGGGCGATCTGAATGAGCGTAGAAAACTGCGCGTCCGTTGCGAGCCCTCCGTCACCGGCGAATCCCTTCTTCGGCACACCGGCAAGTGTCGTCATGATGCCAGTCTTAGAGTCGATGCGACGTAGACGGCTGTTGAAGCTGTCCGCAATCAGCAGGTCACCATCCGGGCGCACGACGAAATTGTGGATTCCGTTGAACGTCGCGGCCGTGGCCGGTCCGCCATCGGCGGTAGAGCCTTTCGCGCCCGTCCCGGCCAGTACGTGCAGCACGCCATCCTTGCCGACCTTGAGCACCCGATTGCCGTGCTCCATTTCGGCGATGATCATCTCGCCCGACGGTGCGAACTCCGTGCAAAATGGCTCATGCAAGGCGCATTGGGTGGCGGGCGCGTCTTTTTCCGCCGTGCCGGTGCCGGCAACGAGGACGATCTTGTCGGCGTGCGAAAATGCCGCGGTGAACAGGAGCAAAGCGAAGGGGAGGAAACGGCGGATCATGCCGCAGCTTGCCGCCAAATCCCCGGCCTCCGCAATGCTCAAACAACTCGCTCGGCAAGCTCCTGCGCTTCGCGGCATGCTCGTCTCCATGTTTCGTTTTCTCCCCTTCGTCATCGCCGGGTGGGTGCTCACCGGTTCGTTGCGCGCCGCCACCCTCGATGCGGACCTGCTCATCGTCGGCGGCAATGAATCGGCCTGCGCCGCCGCCGTGCAAGCCTCGCGACTGGGCGTGCAACGCATCGTGCTGGTCAACGATATCGACTGGCTCGGCGGGCAGTTCAGCGCGGAAGGGGTGGGGGTCATGGATGAATGGACGACGGTGGATGGGAAGCGCGCGGACTTTCCGCGCAGTGGGCTCTTTCGCGAAGTGGCCCAGCGCATCGAGGAAACGAACCGGCGCAATTACGGCACGCCGTCTCCGGGCAATAGTTTTTGCGGACGCCTGACCATCGAGCCCGCGGAGGCCGAGCGCATTTTCGAGGGACTGCTGGCGGCCGAATCCAGTCACGTGCGGGTCGAACGCGGCTGGGAGCCGGCCACCGTGCAACTCGATGGCCGACGAGTGACCGGCGTCACCTTCACCCGCGCCGCGGAGACGCTGCAAGTGACGGCGCGCGTGACCATCGATGCGTCGGACTGGGGCGATGTGATCCAGCGCAGCGGCGCGGCGTGGAGCGCGGGGCCGGATGCCAGGGCGCGCTTCGACGAGCCCAGCGCACCCGAGTTGGTGGACGACAGCAATCGCCGCGAGATGAACCCCATCACCTACTGCGTCACGCTGCGCGATGCAGGGAAGGAAGCGTTGACCGCCGAACCCGCGGGCTACGACGTGCGGCGCTACTTTGGCGCCACCAAGGCGACGGTCACGGAATTCAAGGCGCTCCCGTGGCCGAAGGGCACGCTGCTTATGAATGTGCCGGCCTTCGCCGACACCGCCCACACCGCGGGGCCATACTCGTCGCCAGTGAATGTCTATACGCATCGCCGGCTCGTGGATGCCCGGCACCTCCACCTCGCACCCGGTGCGGAGAAGACTTTTCTCAACTGGCCGACCCAGGATTACCCGCTCGATCGCTGGCCCAAGGCGGTGGCCGATGCGCTCGATGCCATGGAGCCGGGCGCTGCGCAAAAGAACCTCGTGGCGCTCACCCCCGTGCAGCGGCGCGTGGTCTTCGCAGATGCGAAACAACACGCGCTCGGTTTCTTCCATTACTTGCAGACCGTGAGCCCCGAGTTTCGCGGCCTCGAACTCACCGATGAATACGGCACTCCCGACCGCCTGCCACCCAAGCCCTATGTGCGCGAAGGGCTGCGGCTCGAGGCGCTCACGATGCTGCGCGAGCAGGACATTCGCACCGCGCACGAAGAGCCGCGCTGGGCGAAGCTCATGCCGCTGGATGGCGTCTTCGGCTTTCAATTCAACATCGACTTTCATCCCACCCGGCGGGTCTTCCTCAATGACGACCCGGCGGGGCCGTGGGCGACGATTCACACGGCGACGCGCAACTGGTCCACGCACACGGACCGCGCGATGTTTCCGCTGCGCGGCCTCGTGCCGATCGAGCGCGACGGGTTGCTCGGCGCGTCGAAGAACATCGGCGTGAGCAGCGTGGTGCAATCGGCGTTGCGGCTACACGGGCAGATGATGCTCTGCGGCCAGGCCAGCGCCACCGTCGCGTGGCTGGCCTTGCGCGATGGGGTGCAACCGCGCGCGGTGGCGGCGGACCCGCAGCGCGTGCTCGCGGTGCAGCGGGCGCTGGTGAAGTCGGGCGTGCTGATCTGGCCCTTTCACGATCTCGATCCGACGGCGGATTATTTCGAGGCGGTCAATCTGCTCGCCGTGCGCGGGGTCATTGTCCCCGATGCAGATAGCGTGCGATTCCAACCGGACAAAATCGCCAGCGCCGAGGAGATCGCCGGCGTGCTGGCGCGGGCGAAGCTGGCGGAGTTACCGGGGCGCAATCCGGCGCAGCCGCTAACGCGAGCCGCCTTGGCGACAGCCGTGTGGGCGGCGCTTGCACATTGATGATGTCAAAGAACTGTCGGGCGTGTGTTATCCTTACACGCGGATGAAGACGCGAGTCGCAGTGCCATCCCGGCGCGTGGGGACACGCGCCCTACACCATACTCCCTACCCTGGCCCGAGCAGCGACGACACTTCGGCCTGCACCTGCTCGATCTGGTCGAGGCGGAGCTGCGGGTCGGGGATGACGAAGACCTCGCCGGTCTTGGTATGCTCGTAGATGCGGGTGATGCCGCCCTCACTGCGCTTGGTCTCCACTTCCTTGAGCAGGCGCTTGCGCTCGAGCATGGCGGCCAGCAGGTAACGCGCGGCGGCGTGCTGCGGAGATGTCTCCTCCATGTAACGGCGGAGCAGATCCTCGGCGGTGTGCTTCTCGATGGCTTCGGGAGCGGCGGGCAGCGGGGCTTCGTACTTCGAGCGCCAGAATGAATAGGGCTGCTGGTTGTCGTTACGCTCCTTCCATGCGGCCTCGCTGATGTCCTCGCGGCGCAGGCTGGCGCCGTCCTCGAAGAGCAGCGTGTAGAAATAGTCGCCGTCTTGAAACTCGACCCCGGTCACAGCGCACCGGTGGGCGCGGCTTTGAATGCTCCATTCCTGATTGATCATCGGCGCAGGGAAAAAGTGAATTTGGGGAAGTCGCGGTTCGTCGAGCGATACCACAGCAACAGGAAGCCGACGATGCCGAGCGCGATGTTCGGAATCCACGGCGAGAAGTAGGGGCTCAGGCGCATGCTCTTGCCGAGCATGAGGAAAAACGAGTGGGACATGAGCATGGCCACCAGCAGGGTGATGGCGGCCGCCACCCCGCCCACCACGCCGCGCCGGTTGAAGACAATGCCGAGCGGAGCCGCGAGGAGGACGGCGATGATGCACTGGAAAGGAAGCGCGTAGCGGTCGGCGAGATTGGCCTCGTAGGGCGCGAGTTGCACGGGAGGAAAATCGGAATTGAACTTCATGTATTCCTGCAATTCCGGCACGCTCAGACTGGCCGGGTTCAACTCCGAGCTGGCCACGCGCCAAGGCGTCTCGGTCCAGTCCTTGATGATGCGGAACCCGCTGGGAAAGCGGTCGGCTTCCGAGTCGATCATGTCGCCTTCCGGGGTGAAATTGACGATCATCCCTTTCTCGATCTTCCACTCTTTCTTGACGGGATCGTAGGTGGCCGAGGAGGCGTACCACTTTTTCAAGATGCGGCCCGTGGGGTCTTGTTGCGTGACGTGCACCCCATCGAGGCGGTTTTCGCCGGGGCGGAGCTTGCGGACGAACCAGGTGCGGTTGTTCTGCCGGTCGCGAAAGAGATGGGCCAGGATCGGCTCCACCGTGCCGGCTTTCTTGCCGCGCTTGATCTGGTTCATCGCGTTTTTCTTGATGCCCTCGGCGTGCGGCGCGCGGTCCCAGTTCAGCCACAGGCAGAAGCCCGTCATGAGCACCCCGACGGCAAAGAGCGGCACGAGCACGCGGACCACGCTGCGGCCGGCGGTGAGCTGCGAGATGATCTCATTGGTGCGCGACATGCGGCTGAGCGAAAAGAGGAGCGCGAGCATGAGGCCGACGGGCAGCGACATCATGATCGTCTGCGGCACCTGGGTGATGTAGTAGCCAGAGATCTGCTTGAAGGTCGCGTGGGCCTCCATGAAGTCGTTGAAATTGTCCTGGATATCGATGATGAACCAGATCGCGATGAACCCCGCGAAGCACATGAGGAAGGGCTCGAGGAAACTGCGCAGGACGTAACGGTCAAGAAGGCTCATGCGGTCGGGGTGCGGGAGGCCAACGGCCGGCGGCGCGAAAAATACCGGGCCAGCAAGAGACTCACCGCCAGCGACAGCAGGATCACCGGCGGCAATTGCGCCACACAGTGGCCGCAGACCTGCCGGAAGGTGGCGTGCGCCTCGACGAAGTCGCGCAGGTTGTCGCTGAGGTCGACGAGGAACCAGATCGCCATGAATCCCACAAAGCAAAGGAGGAATGGCTGGAGGAAATGGCGGAAGACGTGGCGGTCAGGGAGACTCATGCGGTCGGGGTGCGGGATTGAAAGGCCACTCCATCACTTTGCCAAGAGAAAGCTCTGGTGGGTCGGGGGTTCTTGGATTGCCCGGCGGTTGTTGTGGCTGGAAATGTTCATGGGTGCGATTGAGTGCGATTGCTCTGTGGAGGGAGGGCCGAAAGCGCGGTGGCACGATCGGGGAGCGCGCAATTTTTGGCGGTGGGATCGGGTGGGATCGTGTGGGATTTCCAGAGTGAAACTGTTCCGGCCGGAGTGGGATTCCGGTGAGATCTCCCGGTGGGATCGCGGGAGAATTTTGCGGCACGATTAGACACGATCAGGCGCGATTGCCCTGGATTGCCGGCGCTCGGTGCTCCTGTCCTCGCATGGCTTCGAATCCGATTTTGATTCCAAAGGTCGGAACTACCCGGAACCAGCCGGATCTCCACTGATAAAAGGCCGGCGACTGAAGCGGAACGCCGACGGCAGGCGGGAACACGACCGCCTGACAACAGGCGGCCGTGACTGCCGGAAAGGCCGGCAGCCATTTTTTCAGTGAAATGGGCAATTTTGCTTCGCATCGTCTGTGAAATTCTCGCTCCCGCTCTGCCGCTCTGCCTAACCACCCCTGCCTACGGCACGATAGGACCCGATCCAACGTGCGCCGCCAATGTTGCACGCATTACCGGAAATGTCAAGTGAAAAGTGACTTTGGAAGAGGATTAACCACGGATGACACGGATGGGCGCGGATAGAGAACATCTTTTCTGTATCCGTGCCCATCCGTGGTTTCTCTCCGTTTTCGATTCGGGCCCGCCCTTAAAAGAGCACGTTGGCGACGAACTGGGCGACGTGGGCGGGCGTTTTCCGGTGGCGACGGACGACGACGACGAGTTCGCGGACGAAGCGCTCGCGCATCGGGAGTCGCCGGAGGGTTTGTTTGCGGCCGTAGAGCGCCAGGGCGCGGATGGGCACGAGGCTGATCCCCAAGCCGAGCGCCACGAGGTTGATGATCGGATCGAAACCGTCCATCTGCATGGTCGGCTCGACGGGCAGGCCCTGCCGCTTCATCCATCCACGGAGCTTGCGGCCGGTGTTGGTGGCGTCGTCGATCAGCAGCCAGTTCTGCTTTAAGAGCCAGGCGGTGCGTGTCTTGGTCGAGTTGGGCAGGGCAAGGAAGGCGGCGGCGAGTTCCCGGGACGCCAGCAGCGTGAAGGTATCCTCGAATCGATGGGTCACCCGCACGGTTTGCGGGAGCCGTGGCGGCGGGCAGAGGACGCCGAGGTCGAGGTCGTTCGCTTCGAGGGCGGCGAGAATGTCGGCGCTCGGTTGATAAGAGGCACGGCAGGCGACTTGCGGATGGCGGCGGAGATTGGCGTGAAAGAAGCCGGGAAGATAAGCGTGACCGATGCTGCGCGAGATGCCGACCCGCACTTCCTGGCGTGCCCCGGCGAATTGTTCCCGCAGCCGCTGGAGGGACGCTTCCACGTCCCCGATGAGCCGCGCGGATTCGTGAAAGAGGAATTCGCCCGCCGGGGTGGAGCGGACGCTGCGGGTGGTGCGCTCGAGCAGTTCCAGCCCGAGGCTGGCTTCCATGCCCTGGATCTGCCGGGTGATCGCGCTTTGGGTGAGCCCGGCGAGTTGCGCGGCCTTGGTGAAGCTGCGGTGCTGCACCACGAGGCGAAAGAGCTGAAGTTCGTAGAGATCGAACGGCGGGGCGTGCAGGAACTCATTCATTTCCAGCATCAATGTATCCGACTAATGAATTTAACACAATAGCCGCCGGGCACTACCTTTCGACCACTCAACGAAAGAAAACCTATGGCTGATCCTACCAACAAAGCTCCCGAGAACGTCCCCGGCCCCTACTATGTGGATGACACGTGCATCGACTGTGACCAGTGCCGCGCGATCGCGCCGGACTTTTTCGTCCGTCAAGAGGCGGACGGCTACACCTATGTTCCCCGCCAGCCGCGGACACCGGAGGAGATCGCCCAAGCTGAGGAAGGGCGTCTCGGCTGCCCGACGGATTCCATCGGGAATGACGGTGGTACGGAGATCTCCGGCGATCCGGCGACACGAACGACGCACGGCTGACGTGGAGTGCAACGAAGTCGAAAGCCGAGCGTGAAGAGATCCTTTGGAACTGCGGGCAAACCCCGTCGCTTTGCCATCGATGGTGCTGGTGGTACGACGGGGTCCTTCGACTCCGTTACACTCCGCTCAGGATGACACGCAAGGAGAGAGTCGCCCTCGATGCGACTGGGATGGCGCACCTTCGTGATTCTCAGCCCGGTCGGCCAATGCTAAGCTTGGACCAATTCCTGACCTTGCCCTGCGACCATGCGCTTTCTGCTTTTCCTACTCATCGGCCTGTCCCCCTTCTATTCCCTGCCGCTCGACGCGGCGGAGGCGAAGCGGCTGACGGTGGTGGATTATTACCTGCAGCTTCCGGACAAGACGTTCGAGGGGCCGGCGAAGGATTGGCTGTCTTTCCTGCGCCAGCCGAAGTGCGGGACGGTGGATATCCCCAATGGCTACATGAGCTGCACGGGCGACGGGGCGCAGCCCAATTTCGAAGTGGCGTTGTTTCGTTACAAGGATGACAAGCCGCTGCTCGCCGTGTGCCAGGGGGAACTGGAAGGGAAGAACTCGAAGTATCTCACTTTCTACGAGCCGGGATTCGGCGGTCGCCTGCACGAGGTGAAACGCTCGATCTTCCCGATTGCGAATGAGACGGGATTTCTTTTCGAGCTGCCGCACAAGGGACGCACGGTGATCGTGCGCACCGAGAAGGGCGGCAAGCTACACGCCAAATACGCGTGGAATGGGGAGAAGTTTATGGAGGAGAAATAGATGGCAACCGACTACGAGGCCAAGGCGTTGAGCCCGATCCTGCCAGTGGCGGAGATGGCGGTGACCGTGGCTTTCTATCAAGAGGTGCTGGGCTTTGAGGCTGTGCGGCCGGCGGAAAATTATACGATCCTGCGCCGGGGCGGCGTATCGCTCCATCTCACGACGGCCGCTCCCGGGGTGCTGGAGCGGGCGCGCGGACATTTGTCGATTTACTTGCGGGTGGAGAAGATCGAGTCGCTGTGGGCTCACATGGCCCAGTTCAAGGATCGCTACAAGGTCCGCGATCTATTCGACCGCGACTACGGGATGAGGGAGTTCCACATCATCGACCCCGATGGGTGCCTGGTGTTCGTCGGGCAGGTGATCGCGCAATGATCAGGGACGTTGGTGATTAAAACGCAGAGGCGCGGAGGGAGGGAGAAGAGGCTGGCGGACGGGGAGCGGTTCTGGCAGCGTCGCAGCGTTCCCCGCCCTCCTATGAAACATTCGTTCCTCTTCGCCGGCCTGGCGCTCGCCGTGGCTGCAGTGACCGTGGCCGCGGTCTCGAAACCATCCGCAAAACAGCTCACGCCCCAGCGGGTCGCCGAGGTGAATGCGTTGAGCAACGCGGCCAATCTCGATCGAGTCGCCGTGAAAATCTCGGGCTTTCCCGCCGTGACGGTCGCATCCGGCGGAAAAAAAGCGGTGGTGGAGTTGATCCGGGAGTTTCGCTACCCGACGGAATTTGATCCGCCGGTGGCCTCGACGACGCTCGTGGCCGGCAACTTTCCCGTCACGCCCACCACGCCGCGCGCTTTTGAGACGATCAACGTCGGCTGGACGATCACGCTAAGCACCAAGGCACGCGGCGGATTGATCGATGTCTACGGCGTGGCGGACTTCGTCGAAGTCGATCTCGTGACGGGCGGTTACGGGGCGCTAGCCGGTCCGATCCTGACAGACAAGGGCGACGTGATCACGCCAAATAAACTGGAGCAGCCGAAATCGCTGACCACGACGACGCGCTTTCACATCTTCGCGGTGCCGGGAGAATCATACGACGTGACGCTCTACCGCGGCGGCAAAGCGGAAAAGCACACGGTGACCGTGACGGCGGAGTAGCGGCGGGGCTGAGAGGGAAGAGACAACAACCCGCACCAATCAATCAATCGAGTGAACGAGGAGCAATTTAAGCCAATTATTCGGCAATGGTTTGAACACTCCGGCTTTAGAGTGACCGATATACCTACCGACGAAACCCAAACACCAGATTTTCACATCACTAAGGATTGCGAAGGATATGCGCTGGAGTTGAAGATCAAAGGCGACGATCCCGACGAATTGGCTGAAGATTCCGCCGTACTCCAATCCGGCCAGATACTCGAACGTTCCATACCGCTTTCACCGCGGAACAGGTTGGGAACCATAATCCGCGAGGGTTACGGGCAGATAAAGACATGGGATCCGCAGTCACAATACTTTCACGTCCTCTGGGTTCATTGCACCGGAAGAGACGCGATACATCTGCGAGACAGATTTCGCCGGACAATTTTCGGCCAGCAGGGACTATTCAGCACCGACCAACCCGACAAAACAGAAGCGTTCTATTTTCGGGAAAGCTCGTTTTGGCGACATCGTAATGGCTTGGACGGTATTTTGCTTTCTTTGTTTGAGGGCAGCAATTTTTCCTTACAGCTGTGCGTAAACACCGTCTCTCTTCGGGAGGCCGCTTTTCGCAAATCGCATTTGTTCGACCTGCATAAAAATGGCCTCTACGATCCAAGGGCGCTTGAGCGCGACAGTGGCGTTTTGATCGCTGACTGCGACCTAGCTCGCGACGACGAATCCGCGATCCTCGCCTTTTTGCGGGAGAAGTATTCTCTTGAGCACCTTCAGACATGGGCGTGCACCAAGCTATTATTCGGCACCCTGACCAAAACTGAGGGTCGCGCTTGCCGCAAGGGCCGCGACGGGGAAAGATGGACGGCTCATGATTTCCCTCGATCCCGAAAATGCCGCGACCGCGTTTCCCGAACGCGTGCGGGAGATTTTCTCGGAGACGGGGCTGCTGGCGCAGGCGAAGAACTTCGAATACCGGCCGGAGCAGCAGGAGATGGCGGTGGCGGTGGCGGCGGCGCTGAGTGAGCAGCGGCACCTGGTGGTGGAAGCAGGGACGGGCGTGGGAAAGTCGCTGGCCTACCTGGTGCCGGCGGTGTTGTGGGCGCTGGAGAAGAAGAAGAAGGCGGTGATTTCCACCTATACGATCAATTTGCAGGAGCAGCTCGTCTATAAGGACATCCCAATCGTGCGGAAGGTGCTGCCGGTGGAATTCGAGGCGATGCTCTGGAAGGGGCGGGCGAACTACCTGTGCCCGGTGCGGCTGGAGCGGGCGGTGGCGCAGGCGCAGGAGCTCTTCACCTCGCCGGAGCAGGCCGAGCTGACGCGGATCTGGGAATGGGCGCAGACGACACAGGATGGGACGCTGTCGGATTTCTCCGTGGAGCCGGATTCAGCGGTGTGGGCGCAGGTGTGCAGCGAGCAGCACATCTGCACGACGAAATCCTGCGGGCAGAACCCGAAGTGCTTTTACCAGAGGGCGCGGAAGCGGTTGCTAACGGCGGACGTGGTGGTGATGAATCACACGCTCTTTTTCCTGAACCTGGGCGGGATCGCGGAGCAGGAGGAGAACGAGAGTGGGTATCTATTTTCGAACGACTTCGTGATCTTCGACGAGGCGCATACCGTAGAGCAGGTGGCGGCGCGGCAGATCGGGCTGGGCGTATCCCAATATGGACTGCGCTATGCCTTGCAGCGGCTGTACAACCCGAAGACGAAGAAGGGGCTGTTCCAGGTGCACCGGAATCCGAACGCGGTGAAGGAGACGGCGACGCTGCTGGAGGAGGTGGATACGTTCTTCGACAAGCTCGGGGAACGCGGGGACTTCAAGAAGGGGCGCGAGTTCCGGGTGCGGCAGCCGGATTTCGTGACGGACTCCCTGACCGCGCCGCTGGCCAAGCTGCAGCAACTGGTGGTGGAAACGCTGCGCGGGATCGAGGACGACATCGCGAAGGCGGAGCTTCAGGACCTCGGCCGGCGGATCCGCGATGCGCGCAGTGCGATCGCGACTTTCCTCAAGCAGGAGGCGGACGACCATGTCTACTGGATCGAGAAGACCGGGAAGACGCAGCAGTTCCATGCGCTGCACGCGGCGCCGATCGATGTGTCGGCTTATTTGCGAGCGCTGCTTTTCCCGGAGGGGAAGTGCTGTGTGATGACCAGCGCGACGCTGAGCGTGGGGACTGCGGAGCTGAACTATTTTCGCAACCGGGTGGGCGCGGACGAGGTGGAGGCGCGGCAGATCGGCAGCCCCTTCGACTACCAGCGGCAGATGAAGCTCTATATTACCCGGAAGATGCCGGATCCGCGGGACGCCGCCTACGAGGCGGCGCTCGGGGACCAGATCGAGCACTTCGTGGGGATGAGCAAGGGGCGGGCGTTCGTGCTTTTCACCAGCTACAAGGCGATGTCGAACCTCGCCTCGGCGCTGCGGGAGCGGTTGGACGACCTGGATTACAAGCTGCTGGTGCAGGGGGAAGGATTGCCGCGGCATCGGTTGATCGCGGAATTCAAGAGGGATGAGCGGCACGTGCTTTTCGGGACGGACAGCTTTTGGATGGGCGTGGACGTGCCGGGCGAGGCGCTGTCGAATGTCATCATCACGCGCTTGCCCTTTGCGGTGCCGGATCACCCGTTGATCGAGGCGCGGCTGGAATTGATCGAAGCCAACGGGGGCGATGCGTTTGCGGAGTATTCGCTGCCGGAGGCGATCCTGAAGCTGCGCCAGGGGGTGGGGCGGCTGATCCGCACGAAGAGCGACGAGGGGATCGTGGTGATCCTGGACAACCGGGTGCTGACGAAGAGCTACGGGCAGGCGTTTCTGCGGGCGTTGCCGAAATGCCCGGTGGAGATTGTGTGACGGGAATGGGCGATGGGAAATGGAAGATGGAATGGCGGTGGAGCGAGGGGCACCGGGTGGAAGTGGTTTGCCATGAAGCGTTATGCAGGGTGCGGAGGATTGACCAAATATCGGCAATCCTTGGTTTTTTTTGTCCGCCACCGGTACTCCCGAGGGTCGGGCGTGTGAATTCGGAGAAAAAAAATCATTTGGCACTTTCGGGCGTAAATCCCACATTCCCACAGAGTAACTGACCTGCCTGACAGTCGATGCCGCAAAATGTTCAGAATATTTCCATTGCACCATGGCAGAGCGCTTGCTAGCAACGCGCGTCGCCAACAACAGTC
This sequence comes from Chthoniobacter sp., assembly GCF_040003245.1. Classification (NCBI taxonomy): domain Bacteria; kingdom Pseudomonadati; phylum Verrucomicrobiota; class Spartobacteria; order Chthoniobacterales; family Chthoniobacteraceae; genus Chthoniobacter; species Chthoniobacter sp. Next base: position 13,255 of record NZ_JBDUCX010000001.1, on the reverse strand, counting down.
TCAACCCCTGATGTGAGGCGACACCTAAACCAACCAAGAAAACTACAAGAAAGACCCAACATGACCAAACACAGCATCGCAGCGTTCTGCGCGCTCACCTTGGCCGCCTTCGGTTTCGCTCCCACGAGCTTCGCCGGCGATGACGGCAAAGACGTGAAAGAAACGAAGGACATTAAAGAGCAAGTCAAAGAATCGTGCATCACTGGCGATATTGGCGTGACTCTCGTCTCGGCCTACATCTCGCGCGGCCTCGTCCTGGAAAACCAGGGCGTGATCGCTCAACCCTACCTCGACCTCTACTTCAAGCTGTATGAGGGCACCGGCTTCATCAACAAGGTGACGCTGAACCTCGGCCTCTGGAGCTCGATCCACTCCCATCCGCAGCCGGATGGCAGCACCTCGACGACCCGCAACTGGTACGAGTTCGACTACACGCCCGGCATCGCCATCACGTTCGCCAAGAACTTCACGTTCACCGCGAGCTATTTCGAGTTCGACTCCCCTGCGGATTCGTTCGACACCGCGCGCAGCTTGAACTTCAACCTGGCGTATGACGACACGGATCTGCTCGGCAAGTTCGCGTTGCACCCGCACGTGACCTACCTGCGCGAAATCACCGCGCCCGGCGTCGCTGGCCTCGGTCCGAATGGCAACTACTACGAAGCGGGCATCGCCCCTGGCTTCGCCGCCGGCCCTGTGGCCATCACCTTCCCGATCACGGTCGGTTTGGGCAGCGAAGGCTTCTACGCGAGCGACACCTTCGGGTACGTTGCTGGCGGTTGCCAACTCTCCATCCCGCTGAGCTTCATTCCTGAATGCTACGGCAAGTGGACGTTCTCGGGTGGCTACACCTACTACCACCTTGGTGTTGAAGTTGCGGATGCCACGAATACTGGCCACCGCAGTCAGCACGTCTTTCAAGGCGCAGTCGGCCTGACCTTCTAAGGTTCAGACCTTTCGGTCTCTCTTGCGGCTCCTCCGGGCTTCGGCCCGGAGGAGTCCGCGAGGCCCAAAAAGAGAGCGCGTCATAGGGCGCGAAGGGGCCTCAAAAACCTGTTCTTTCCACGGCATGCAAGCGACCCAACTCTGGGTATCACGCTTTCCGCCCAATCGGCGCTTCCCCTCCCTGCACCAGCGCCGCGCGGGCTCCCCTGTTTGGTGTTTCTCTACGCGAGAGCAAAGTCAGAAACCACACAACACCAAACAAATGAAACTTCTCAAATCACTCGGGCTCGCCCTGCTCATGGGCGCGACCTCTCTTAGCCTCTCCGTACGTGCGGAAGACACCGTCAAGGTAGGTGTCTTGCATTCGCTGAGCGGCACGATGGCCATCTCGGAGACTTCGCTTCGTGACGTCCTCCTCTTCACCTTCGACGAAATCAACGCCAAGGGTGGCGTGATGGGCAAGAAGATCGAGCCCGTCGTCGTCGACGGCGCGTCGAACTGGCCGCTCTTCGCCGAAAAGGCCAAGCAGCTCCTGGAAGAAGACAAAGTCGCGGTGACCTTCGGTTGCTGGACCTCGGTGAGCCGCAAGTCGGTGCTCCCGGTCTTCGAAAAGGACAATGGCCTGCTCTTCTACCCCGTGCAGTACGAGGGCGAAGAACTCTCCAAAAACATTTTCTACACGGCCGAAGCCGTCAACCAGCAGGCCACGCCGGCGGTCGACTATCTCCTCGCCCAAGGCAAGAAGAAGTTCTACCTCCTCGGTAGCGACTACGTTTATCCGCAGACCACGAACCTCGTGCTCCTCGAGTATCTCCTCTCCAAAGGCGTGCCGCTCGAAAACATCGGCGGCGGCTTCAAGAAGGACGAATCCGGCAAGATCATCTCGGCCGGCAAGTACACGCCCTTCGGCCACACCGACTACCAGCAGATCGTGGCGGAAATCAAGCAGTTCGCCGCGGGCGGCAAGGCTTGCGTGATCAATACGCTCAACGGCGACACCAACGTCCCGTTCTTCAAGGAATACGCGGCGGCCGGCCTCACGGCGGAAACCTGCCCGGTGTGCTCGTTCTCGATCTCGGAAGACGAATTCCGCGGCCTCCCGGCCAAGCAACTCGTCGGCCAGCTCGGTTGCTGGACCTACTTCATGTCGATCAAGTCGCCCGCGAATAAGAAGTTCGTGGCTGATTTCCAGGCGTGGCTCAAGAAGAGCACCGTGCCCGGCATCGTGAAGGAAGGCCGCGTGACCTGCTCGCCGATGGTGTTGAGCTATGATGGCGTCTACCTCTGGAAGGCAGCCGTCGAGAAGGCCAAGAGCTTCGAAGTGGAGAAAGTCGTGGCGGCGCTGGAAAGCGGCCTGAGCTTCGACGGGCCCGGCGGCAAGGTGACGACGCAGAAGAATCACCACCTCACCAAGAACGTCTTCATCGGGGAGACGAAGGCGGACGGCCAGTTCAAGATTCTGAAGGAATACAAGGACGTGTTCGGCGAGCCCTTCCTGAAGGGCACCTTCAAGGCGAAGGAGGCCAAGAAGTAAGCCGGACGGCGCCACACACGACCATTCATTACCTAATCCTTTTGGGTTTGGGTTGGAGGGGCGGGTGCCACCAGTGCGGCCCCGCCCCTCTTTCATTTTCGCTGACCAGAACCAAGAACCATGACATCGCCTTCCACTCTGCCGACAAAACCCCTGCGGGCCTCGCTACGCCTGCTGGCTTGGGCCATCTGCAGTTTGCTCGCCGTAATTCCGCTCCGCGGAGCCGACACCGCGCGGCAGACGATCGCGAAGGCGATCCTCGAGGAAGATGGAGACAAGAAGACCGCGCTGATCAACAGCCTGGTGGGACAGACGGACGAAAGCATCCCGGTGTTGCTGGCGACGTGGAAGGCGGACGCTATTTTTCTCTACAAGATCGATGACGACCACAAGGTGCCGGTGACGCTGTTGGAAGGAAAAGATGCGGATGACAAGCAGGCGGCGGTGCGCGTGGATGACGGCAAGCCATTGGTGGACCAGGACGGAAAACCGGTGCGATTGGTGGCGAGCGATCTGGACGCGGCGGAGCACGATTCGAACCTGCGCGCCACGATGAAGGGCGTGCTCGATTTGCTTTCGCTGACCGATCCCAATCCCGATAAACGGATGCAGGCAATCGTGACCCTGGGCATGTCGCAGGAGACGGAAAAGCTGCCGCAGTTGCTCAAGCTCCAGCAGACGGAGAAGGAAGGAAAAGTGAAACGAGCCTTGAGCGAAGCAGTGGCGCTGATGCAGCTCAAGGACGAGAACCCGGAGGTGCAGATCGCGGCGGCGAAGGCGCTCGGCGAGATGGGCTCGATTCCGAGCCGTGATTTTCTGAAACAACTCATCGCGGATAGCGCGGGAAAGCCGGAAGTGGTGAAAGCGGCCAAGGTGGCCGAGGCGGCCATCGCCAGCCATCTTACTACCGTCAATGCCATCGGCACCGCTTTCCGCGGCCTGTCGCTCGGCTCCATTCTTCTGGTGGCCGCCCTTGGCCTCGCCATCACCTTCGGCTTGATGGGCGTGATCAATATGGCGCACGGCGAGCTGATCGCGGTCGGCGCCTACACGACCTACGTCATCCAGGGACTGTTCGCCACAGGGGTGGTGATGCAAATTCCCACTTTTTTCTTCCAGCCCATCACGTTGCGCTTCTCGGGTATGAACCTCTCGGGGAACAAGCTGGACGCTTACTTTCTCGTCGCGCTACCCATGAGCTTCCTGGTGGCCGCTCTCGTCGGAATCCTGCTGGAGCGCTGCGTTATCCGGTTCCTGTACCGCCGGCCGCTGGAAAGCCTCCTCGCCACCTGGGGCGTGTCCCTCGTCCTGCAGCAAATGTTTCGCCTCACCTTCGGGGCGAACAACGTCCAAGTCTACAGCCCGGCTTACCTCAGCGGCAACTGGACGGTCTTCGACGTCATCCTTGGCTGGAACCGCGTCTTCGTCATTTGCTTCGCCATCTTCATCATCATCGGCACACACCTGCTCCTTACCAAAACGCCGGTGGGCTTGCTGATTCGCGCCGTGACCCAGAACCGCCAGATGGCCGCTTGCATGGGCGTGAAGACCCAGCAAGTCAATATGCTGACCTTCGCCTTCGGCGCCGGGCTGGCAGGCTTGGCTGGAGCTTTTCTGAGCCAGATCGGCAACGTGGGTCCGAGCCTCGGACAGGACTACATCGTCAACGCCTTCATGACGGTCGTCGTCGGCGGCGTCGGCAATCTCCTCGGCACGGTCATCAGCGCCCTGGGCATCGGCCTCATCGACCAGAGCCTGCAGCAGATCCTGCTGAATCCCGTGCTCGGTAAAATCCTCGTGCTGGTCGGCATCATCCTCTTCCTGCAGTGGCGCCCGGCGGGCATTTTTGTCACCAAGAGCCGGAGCTTGGAAGGATGACGATGACGATTAACACCCAATGGCAGAATCCGCTGCGCAGACTCACTCTTGTTGGACGTTCTCTTTCTTTTGACCAATGAAACGCAATATCTCCAAGATCGAGCTCGCGGTGGCCACGATCATCGCCCTCTTCCTGGTTGTCGGCTTCCCCTTGCTCAATGCCTCGGGCATGGTCGCCGACTACACGATCAACGTGTGGGGCAAGTATCTCTGCTACGGCCTGCTCGCCATCTCGGTCGACCTGCTCTGGGGTTACACCGGTCTCCTTAGCCTCGGCCAGGCGCTCTTCTTCTCTCTCGGCGGTTACATGCTCGGCATGAATCTCATGCTGATGATCGGCCAGGACGGCCAGTACTACAAATCCGGTAACAACCCGAACCTGTTGCCGGATTTCATGGTCTTCCTCGGCCACACCTTCCTGCCCTCCTTCTGGCGGCCGTTTTATTCCTTCCCATTTGCCGTGATGATGGTCGTGGCCATTCCCGGGTTACTAGCCTTGATCTTTGGTTTCTTCGCCTTCCGCTCCCGCATCAAGGGCGTCTATTTCTCCATCCTCACCCAGGCCCTCACCTACGCGGCCTACATCTTTCTGTTGCAGAACGATGTGACCATGGGTGGCAACAACGGCTTCACCGACTTCAAGCGCATCCTGGGCTATAACCTTCGCGAACCCGCCACCCAGCGCGGTCTGTACATCGCCACGGCAGCGGTCCTGGTGGGCGTGTACGCCTTCTCGCGCTGGCTCACGACAACGAAGTTCGGCCTCGTCCAGCGGGCCATTCGCGACTCGGAAACGCGCGTCCTGTTCTCCGGCTATGCGGCCGCTAACTACAAGCTGTTCATCTTCGTCATCGCCTCCTCCGTCGCGGCCCTCGGCGGCGCGCTTTACGTTCCGCAGGTCGGCATCATCAACCCGGGCGAACTCGCCACCGACAAATCGCTCGAAGCGGTGGTCTGGTGCGCGGTCGGCGGACGCGGCACGATTATTGGCCCGATCATCGGCGCGATCTTCGTGAACCGGCTGAAGAGCTGGGCCACCACGAGCTACCCCGATTACTGGCTCATCATCCTCGGCGTGATGTTCATCCTGATCGTGCTCTTCCTGCCCAAGGGGATCTACGGGCTGGTCCTCCAGGTTTGGAATTTCCTTTTTAAGCCAAAGCTCGATCCCACACGGGATATCGTCGCCGTGCCGGAAGCCGAGCCCACCCCGGTGCCAGAAACTGTCGGCACCCCTTCGAAGTAAGCCCATGAAGATCGAAAGCACGCAAAAGCAGTTCCTGCTGGCCGCCGAAGGGGTGAACAAATCGTTCAGCGGATTCAAGGCGATCAACAACCTGAACTTCTATCTCGATCCCGGTGAACTGCGCACAGTCATCGGGCCGAACGGCGCCGGAAAAACGAGCTTTCTCGATTTGATCACGGGGCGCACCAAGCCGGACACGGGCACGATTGAATTCGAGGGCACCTACAGCATCCCGAGGATGAACGAGTACGAGATTTATCGGCTCGGCATCGGGCGGAAATTCCAGACGCCGACGGTCTACACCGACCACAGTGTGTGGGAAAACCTCCTGCTCAGCCTCGAAGGCAGTCGTGGCGTGTGGAAATCCCTCTTTCACCGCCCGAACAGCGGAGAACGCGACCGGATGGATGAGATTCTGAAGACGATCAATCTTGTCTCGCAACGCGATTGGAAGGCTGGCGCGCTCGCCCACGGCCAAAAACAATGGCTGGAGATCGGCATGCTGCTCGCGCAGAACGCGAAACTCTTGCTCGTGGATGAACCCGCCGCCGGCATGACTGACACGGAGACCCACAAGACCGGCGAACTGCTCCTGTCGCTCGCCGGCAAGCACACCATCGTGGTCATCGAGCACGACATGGTCTTCGTCCGCCAGATCGCCGAGGGCCGGAAAGTGACCGTGCTTCATCAAGGCTCGGTGCTCTGCGAAGGCGGCGTGGATGAAGTGCAGAACGACGAACGCGTGCTCGACGTCTATCTCGGCCGCAAAAAGCGCAATAACTAACATGCTTACCGTCCAATCTCTCGAACTCTCCATCGGCGGCAGCCGCATCCTGCGAGGTGTGGAATTTGAAGTGCCCGACAACCAATGTTTCTGCCTCATGGGACGCAACGGCGTGGGCAAGACGAGCACGCTGCGCAGCATCACGGGGGTCATGAAACCCAGCGCGGGCAAGATCACCCTTGCCGGGAAAGACATCACGAAGCTCTCCAGCGAGGCCCGGGCCGCGGCCGGCATCGGCTATGTCCCGCAAGGGCGCGACATTTTCCCACAACTCACGGTCGAGGAAAACCTGCACATCGGCGCGATCGCCCTCGGCCGGAAGACCAACGGCAGCCTCGATCGGGTGTTTTCCCTCTTCCCGATTCTCAAGGAGTTCCTGCCCCGCAAAGGCGGCATGCTCTCCGGCGGCCAGCAGCAACAACTGGCGATCGGGCGCGCGCTGCTCACGGAGCCGAAGATCCTCATCCTCGACGAGCCGACGGAAGGCATTCAGCCGAACATCATCGACCAGATCGGCGAGGCCATTAAGCTCCTCCGCCGCGGTGGTCATCACAACGAGGCGGGGCTGCTGGCCACGATGAGCCAGACGATCAAGAAGGCGAAGGAAGACGAGAGCGTTCCGAAATCGCCGTTGCTCGACGAAGCGGCGGAGACGGCCACCGTCTTATTGAAGGAAGGCATCGAAAAACATCCCGCGCTCTTCAATCGTTTTGCGGAGTGCATCGAGGCGTTGCGCAAGGCCCAGCCGACCGGCACCAATCTCGGTGACGAAATCGGCAGCGCACTCAAGCAACTCCACGGCGAGGCGAAGATGAGCATCTTGCTCGTCGAGCAGTACCTCGATTTCTGCAAGGAGCTGGCGGATACCTTTGCGATCATGGACCGCGGCGCCGTCGTCTGCGCGGGAACCGTGGATGCGCTGACGGACGACGTGGTGAAGAAGTATCTGACAGTGTAGAAATGAGGGAAAAAGCGGAATAAAAGGCCAAATTCCGCAATGGAGCCAATGGAGCCAATGGAGCCTCGCCACCAAGCGGATTAATCCTCCACCATCACCGCCAGAGCCTGGCCGGCTTCGACGGTCTTTCCAGGGGTAACGAGGATCTTCTCGATACGCCCGGCCACCGGCGCGGCGATCGCGGTTTCCATCTTCATCGACTCGAGAATGATGATCTTGTCGCCCGCGTTGACGCGGTCGCCTTCCTTCACCACCACCTGCCAGACACTGCCGGGCAGGTGCGCGGAGACGAGACGGCCATTGGGCGGCAGTTCGATGTCGCTCGCCGGGGCTGCGGATTCCGCTTCCGTGGCGACGACGTCCTGCCCCGCGGCCTTCCAACGCTCGCGCTCCTCGGCGAAGGCCTGGCGCTGCGTCGCGCGAAAGGCGGAGATGGAGTCGGCGTTGGCCGCCAGGAAGGCCTGGTAGTCCTTGAGTCGGAAGGTCGTTTCCTCGACACGAAGTTGAAATTTGCCTACGAGAAAGTCCTCCCGCAGGCGCAGTAATTCATCGGCGCTCACGGGATAGAACCGCACTTGATCGAAGAAGCGCAGGAGCCACGGTTTACCAACGGCGAAATCGCGGGTCACGCGATAGGTATTCCAGACCTGCACGGTGCGGCCGACGAATTGATAGCCGCCCGGTCCCTCCATGCCATAGATGCACATGTAGGCGCCGCCGATGCCGACGGCATTCTGCGGCGTCCACGTGCGCGCAGGGTTGTATTTCGTGGTGACCAGCCGCTGCCGCGGATCAAGCGGAGTCGCAACCGGCGCCCCGAGATAAACGTCGCCCAGACCGAGGACGAGATAGCTCGCATCGAAGACGATACGTTTCACTTCCTCGATATCCGCGAGCCCATTGATCCGGCGGATAAACTCGATGTTGCTCGGGCACCAAGGCGCATCGGAGCGGACAGTCTGCGTGTATTTCTCGATGGCCAGCCGCGTCGAGGGGTCATCCCACGAAAGCGGCAGGTGCACAATGCGCGAAGGGACTTCGATGTTCTCGAGGTCCGGAAGAACGGATTCGGCATGCAGAAGTGTCTGCATCAAGTCGTCGAGCGGCAACTTGAGCGAATCGTAATGGATCTGGAGCGAACGAATGCCCGGGGTGAGGTCGACGATCCCGGGAATGTGTTTTGCCTCGAGCCACTGCATGAGCGCATGGACGCGGAACCGCAAAGCGAGATCGAGGACCAGGGGGCCGTACTCCACGAGCAGATATTTGTCGCTGGCCCGCCGATAGCACACGGCCACGCGACCGGGTTCCTCGGGCAGGCGGTACTGCACGGCGTCCTCGTCCGTCTGATCGAAGTCCTTGCGTCGAGTGTCGGGCAGATCGAGCAACACCTTGAACTCGCTCTCCTGCTCGCGTTCCCGCGCGTTGGCCTCGGCCAGCGGCATGCGGTGGAAGCGCACCGTGTCGCCCGGCTTGAGCTGCCCGATTTTCCAGAGCTCGCATTCCGCGATGCACGCGGGGCAGACGAAACCGCCCAGGCTAGGGCCATCCGGGCCGAGGATGATCGGCATGTCGCCGGTGAAATCGATCGCCCCAACCGCGTAGGCATTGTCGTGAATGTTCGACGGATGCAACCCCGCTTCCCCACCATCTGCACGCGCCCATTGCGGCTTCGGCCCGATGAGGCGCACACCCGTGCGGTTCGAATTGAAGTGCACCTTCCACTCCGTGCTGAAGAACATTTCAATGTCTTCACCGGTGAAAAAATCCGGTGCCCCGTGAGGCCCGTAGATGACACCGATCTCCCACGCATGGGTGTAGATCGGTACGACGGTGATCGGCACGGCGAGACCGATGCCGGAGGCCGCTTCGCTGGGACCGATGTGCAAGACATCACCGAGGCGCAGCGCGCGGCCACCGTGGCCACCGAAATTGCCCAGCGTAAACGTAGCGCGACTTCCAAGATAACGCGGCACCTGCAGGCCGCCGCGCACGGCGAGATAAGCGCGGGCTCCCGCACCGTCCACCGCTCGCATCCGCAAGACATCCCCGGCCTGCACCGCGATCGCCTTCCAGCGCGACGCGCGAATACCGTTCAGTTCCGGTTGCATGTCCGCACCGGTGATGGCGATTTCCGTCGCGACGTTGAAGCGCAGCGTTGGGCCGGTCATCATGATCTCCAAGCCCGCGGCCGACTCCGCGTTGTTCACCAGGCGGTTGGCATAGCGGAAGGCGAGTTGGTCCATCGGCCCCGAAGGGGGCACGCCGACATTCCAGAATCCGATACGCCCGGGCCAATCCTGCACGGTGGTCTGGGCGCCGGCGTCGAGCACGTCGACGGAATGTGGCCGGTACTGAAACTCGCTGAGCGAACGCGTGATGATTTTGCCGTCGGCAAACAGCGGAGTCGCGATGATTTGCCGGAGGTACTCGAGATTCGATTCGATCCCGCCGAAGGACGTGCCATCGAGGGCCGCTTGCATGCGCATGATGGCATCGGCGCGGTCCGCAGCGTGCACGATGATCTTCGCCAGCATAGGATCGTAGAAGGGCGTGACCTCCGTGCCATCCTCCACCCACGTCTCACACCGGGCGCTGGCGTGGAAGCTGACTTCGGTGAGCACGCCACAGCTCGGCTGAAAATTCTTGTTCGCATCCTCGGCGTAGATGCGCACCTGGATGGAGTGACCGCGGGGCTGATGCTCGTAGGTATCGAGGAAGCTGGTATCGCCCGCCGCAAGGCGCACCATCCACTCGACGAGATCAACGCCCGTGCACTCTTCCGTGACGCCATGCTCGACTTGCAGCCGGGTATTTACCTCCAGGAAATAATAAGCGCCGGTGTCGGCATCGAAGACGAACTCGACCGTGCCAGCAGACCGATATTGCACGGCCTCGCCGAGTTGAACGGCCGCCGCGAAGAGCCCAGCGCGCTGTTCCTCCGTGATGCCCGGCGCCGGAGTTTCCTCGATCACCTTCTGATTGCGACGCTGCGCGGAACAATCACGTTCGCCAAGCGCCAGCACGCGACCCTGGCCGTCGCCGAAAATCTGCACCTCGATGTGCCGGGCATTCGCCACGAACCTTTCCAGGAAGATCCCGGATTCCTTGAAATTGCTGCGGCTCAACCGCTCGACGGATTCAAACGCGTCCGCGAGTTCGTCCGCATTCCAGCAAACCCGCATGCCGATGCCTCCCCCGCCTGCGGTGCTTTTGAGCATCACGGGAAAGCCAATGCGCTCGGCGGCCACGCGGGCTTCGTCGACACTGGCGAGCAAGCCGGTGCCTGGGCACAGCGGGACCCCGTGTTGCTCGGCAATCTCGCGGGCCGTGTGCTTGAGACCGAAGCGCCGCATCTGCTCCGGAGTGGGCCCGATGAAGGCGAGACCCGCATTCTCGCAGGCTTCCGCGAAGTCGGCGTTTTCGCTGAGGAATCCGTAGCCAGGGTGAATCGCCTGTGCGCCGGTGTCGCGGGCGGCCTGAAGAATGCGCTCCACTTTCAAATAGCTTTCAGTCACCGGCGGCGGACCGAGCAGGACCGCATCGCCCGCTTCCACCACGTGCAGCGAATGCGCGTCGGCTTCCGAATAAACGGCGACGCTGCCGATGCCGAGCTTCTTGAGCGTGCGCGTAATGCGCCGTGAGATCACGCCGCGATTGGCGATCAGGACTTTCTGAAACATCCGTGTTTTCCCTTCGTGTTAATTAGTCCCAAATGAGCAAGCGGACCGGTGTAGGGTTATAGCCGTTGCATGGATTGTTGAGTTGCGGGCAGTTGGAAATGAGGCAGATCACATCCATTTCCGCGCGCATCTCCACATACCGCCCGGGCGCGGAGATGCCATCGGCGAACGTGAGGCCGCCATCGGGCGTGACCGGCACATTCATGAAGAAATTGATGTTGTGCGCGATGTCCCGCTTGCCGAGGCCCATCTGCCGGGCACCACGCAGGAAGCTGTCACGACAGGCGTGCATGAAGCGCTTCTCGATCGCATAGCGCACCATGTTGCTCTCGCAGGCACAGGCGCCGCCGAGCGTATCGTGGCGACCACAGGTATCGGCGGTGATGGTGAGGAGCACATTGCCGCGGGTGGACATCAGCTTTGTTCCGGCGGTGAGATACAGGCCGCCTTGCTCGCGAATCGTGTCCTGGGCACTGTAACGATCGATCGGATCGTGGGCATTGAAGAACAGCGTGTCCGCCGCCTGATTGCCCTCAAGATCGACGATGCGGAGGGTCTGGCCGCGCTGAATGACATGGATCCACGGATCGCCTGCCAGCAGCTTGAAGTCGTAAATGGCCGCTGCGGGATCGTGGGCGCTTTCGGTGAGAGTACTCATAGAAAGTAGCGTTCGGTGAGTGTAAAACCGCGTTGATTCTCGGGACGTGAATTGCGGCAGAGATCGTCCGGCGCCGGCGAAGGCGACGTCCAGACCGTGAGCTTGACGGGCTGCGGCGAGTAAGTCGGCGACGTATCCAGCGGGTGAATGCAGGTGTTGAGAATCACCAGCGCATTCATTTCCGACCGCAGATCGACGTAGGCGCCGCCGCGGGAATTGTCCGGAACATAGGTGAGCCGGCCTTCGCCACTCACCGACACTTTGCTGAAGAAATTCACGTTCATCGCGAGATCGCGCTCGTCCATCCCGTACTTGCCGAGTTCGGTGACAAAGTTGTCATGCGCGTTACGGTGCCAGTCGTTGCGGGCTTCCTGGTAGGTTTTCGCCCCGTACTTCTGCTCGACGATCTTCGCCGTAGACCAACCGGACAGCGGATCGTGCCAGCCACAAGTGTCTTCCGTGATGGAGATGAGGATGCGGCCCATGTCGGAATAGAGACAGTGCCCTTTGGTGAGGCGGGCGGTGTGCTGGCACTTGAGCGTGTCGGGGAGATTCAAGCGCTCGCTGAGCAGTTCGAAATTGTAAAGCAGCACGGCCACATTGGCGTCACCAGTGGTGTCGGTGATGCGCAGGGTAGTGCCGCGCTTGAGGACGTGGGACCAATTCGAACCCGGCGGAACGACCTCTTCAAAGCGGATGAGAGACGAATCGATAAGCGACATGGATCAATAGATGGGCGGCAGGATGTTGGAACTCACATTGAGGCAGCCGTGTTTCACTCCCTTGCAAACGATGAGCTCGCTGGCGATGGCCTTCAGGCGGACCCCGGGGCCCTGCACGAGCAGCACTTCCAGGCTGTGATGATTCTCGAGATGCACATGCTGCGAGGAGATGATCTCCTTGAGGTACTTGTGCTGGATCTTCATCAGCCGGCTCTGCAGGCCCGGCTTGGAGTGGTCGTAGGTGAGCGTGATGGTGCCGGCCATGATCTCCTTGCCGAGCTGATGCTGGTGATTGACCAGTTGCTCGCTGATCATTTTCGAGATCGCCTCGGAGCGGCTGGCGTAGCCACGCTCGACCACCATCTCGTCGAGCTCATCGAAGAGCGCAACGGGCAGGGAAATACTGATGCGGGCGGCGTTGTTTTTCTTGCGAGGTCGGGCCATTGGGAAAGACAGCGAGTGGTGCGGCGAGCAGGTAGCGTGCGAGCCAAAGCGTGTCGAGAGGAAGTATTACTTTTTCTGGTTTTCCTCATACTTTCACCACCGCAATTCGGCGGAATTTAGCCAATTTCGCTGCTTGGTTTTGCGCAAAGTGTGAGGAATTGCCCTCATCGTAATAACGCTGCGCGCCGAGCCCGTATCGACGTTTGCGCCTGATTTTCAGCGGCTTGGCGGAATTCGCCACAACTTCACGCTCCATGGCATGGAGGCTGCATAGCCCGCGCCCCGGCAGAAGCTCTGCCATCACGTGACCATCGCCATTTTTCTTCACCAGCCATGAGCGCACCTGTGCTCTGGCAATCCATGACGTGGGGGCGGGTGGCCTGTCCAACGCTTTTCCCGAACT